>DASUIY010000161.1:0-6764 GCA_036279555.1 Solirubrobacterales bacterium
GCGGCGAGCGCGGAGGACGACCCGGCCGCCGCGGGCCGGGATCATCGTCACGTTGCGGTGCAGGGCGCGCTCGGGCTCGGGCTCGGCGGCTTCGAGGTCGAGGCGGCGGGCGGTCGCCTCGAGCACGACGCGCATCTCGGCCATCGCCAGGGCGGCGCCGAGGCAGCGGCGGATGCCGCCACCGAAGGGGATCCACTCATAGGTTCCCGGCTTGCGGCCGAGCCAGCGCTCGGGGCGGAACTCGAAGGGCTCGGGGTAGAGGTCCTCGCGGTGGTGGACGAGGAGGATGCTCATCCCGACCGGGGTGTCGGCGGAGATGCCGTACTCGCCGAGCTGCCAGGGGACGGTGACCCGCCGGCCGATGAACGGCACGACCGGCCGCGAGCGCATCGTCTCCACGATCGTCGCCTCGACCTGCTCCTCGGCGCCCTCGCCTGAGCGGACGGCCTCGCGCAGGGCCTCGTGGGCATCGGGGTTGCGCACCAGCCGCTCCCACGCCCAGGAAAGCGAGTTGGCGGTGGTCTCGTGGCCGGCGAGGACAAGGGTGAGCAGCTCGTCGCGGACTTCTTTGTCGTCCATCGCCTCGCCCTCCTCGGTCCGCGCCTGCAGGAGCAGCGAGAGGATGTCGCGGCGGTCCTCGAGATGCTCGTCGCGGCGGCGTGCCTCGATCACGGCATAGGTCGGACGGTCGAGCAGCTCGACGCCGACCTTGGTCAGGCCGACCGCCTCTTCCCGGGCCATGTTCACCAGTTCGCTGACCTGGGCGAGGGGGGAGGTGGAAGCGGCGACCAGGTGCTTGACCGTGAAGCGCATCCGGTGCTCGGGGGTGCCGCGCTCGGGCCGGCCCTCGATGCCGAAGATCCCGGCCATGATCACGTCGAGCGTGATCGCCTGCATGCGGGGTGCCAGCGGAAATGGGCGGTCGAGCGGCCAGGTGTCGATCTCGCGTTCGGCGGCCGCGGCGATCATCGCCGTGTAGCGCTCGATTGCCTCGCCGTGGAAGGGCGGCAGCAGCAATTTGCGCTGGCGCATGTGGCGCGGGCCGACCGCGGTCAGGACCGAGCGCGTGCCGAGGATCGGCCGCAGCGGCGACTCGCCGGTCAGCGACGGCGCCTGCTCGGGCTTGGCCGTGAAGAGAGAGCGCACGTGGTCGGGGTGGCTGGTGACGACAGGGCCGCCCGGCATGGTCGTACGCATCCGGAAGACGTCGCCGAGGCGCCGCCGCGAGCCGAAGACATACTCGATCTGGCGCTGGTTGAAGCGCAGCATCTGGGCCACGCGCGGCAGCTGCACGACGGGCGGTTTGGGGAGCGCCGCTGCCTCGGCCGGCTCTATCGGGCCGGCGGCGGAGGGCGGCGCCTCTCCGACGAGATCCGGGAAGGCCGGCTCCTCGGCGGCGGCGGGGCGCTCTGCAACGGTACTCACCGGTCCATTGTCACACAGATCGATGTCACGATCTGGCCACGCTCTACAGTCATACGCATGCAGCGCAGAAGGCGCACCAAGATCATCGCGACGGTCGGGCCGGCGAGCTGGGACCCCGGTGTTCTCACTCGCATGATCGAGGCCGGCGCCGACGTGCTGCGGCTCAACTTCAGCCACGCCGACCGCGACCGCCACGCGCGCACGATCGAGACGATCCGCGAGGCGGCCGAGCAGGCCGGGCGCGAGGTGGCGGTGCTCGGCGACCTGCCGGGGCCGAAGCTGCGGATCGGCGAGCTGCGGGGCGACGTCGCCGAGCTGGAGGCCGGCATGCACGTGAAGCTGACCCCGCGTGACGTCGAGGGGGACCGGGAGACGATCCCGGTCGCCTGGCCCGGGGTCGCCTCGCTGCGAGAGGACGAGCCGGTCTACCTCGCCGACGGCTCGATCCGGCTGCGGGTGCGCGGGGCCGAGGACGGCGGCGTCGACTGCGAGGTCGAGGTCGGCGGCACGCTCTCCTCACATAAGGGGATGAACGTGCCTGGCGTCAGCACCCCGGCGGCGACGGCCGGCGACCTCGGCTGGGTCGAGTTCGCGGTCGAGCAGGGCGTCGACCTGCTCGCGGTCTCCTTCGTCTCCAGCGCCGCCGACCTCGAGCCGGTGAGCGAGCGGCTGCGCGCGCTCGGCGCCGACATCCCGCTGATCGCGAAGATCGAGAAGCAGCAGGCGGCCGAGAACGCCGAGGAGATCGTCGCCGCGGCGACCGGGGGCATCATGGTCGCCCGCGGCGACCTCGGGATCGAGCTGCCGCTGGCGCAGGTGCCGGTCGTGCAGAAGCGGCTGATCCGCGCCGCCGGCAAGCGCTCCAAGCCTGCGATCACCGCGACCCAGATGCTGGCCTCGATGGTCACCGCGAGGCGGCCGACCCGGGCCGAGGTGACCGACGTCGCCAACGCGATCTACGACGGCACCGACGCGGTGATGCTCTCCGAGGAGACCGCGGTCGGCCACCACCCGATCGAGGCCGTGCGCGTGATGGACCGGATCGCCCACGCCACAGAGCCCGACCTGCCCTACGGCGAGTGGCTCTTCAGCCGCACCGAGCAGGCGACTCAGGAGGTCGCCGACTCGGTCGCCTGGGGGGCGGTGGGGGCCGTCTACAGGCTGGGTCTCTCCGCCCTGGTCGTGCCGACCACCAGCGGGCGCACGGCGCGGCTCGTCTCCGCCCACCGGCCGAACGTGCCGGTGCTCGCGGTCTCGCCCCGGATCGAGACCGTGCGCCGGCTGAGCCTGCTCTTCGGCGTGACCGCGGTCCTGAACGAGCACGAGACCGACGTGCGGGGCCTGCTCCGCGACTGCGCCGAGCTGGCGGGCAAGCACGGCATCGCCTCCTCCGGCGAGCTGATCGCGATAACGGCCGGGCTGCCAGAGCAGGAGCTGGGGACGAACCTCTTCGAGGTCCACCGCGTGCCCTGATTTCGCTGGTCCCTCCTAGTCGCAGTAGGGTCTCCGCCGTGTCCATCCGACTCGAACGCGACGGGGGGCTGGCGGTCGCGACCATCGACAGCCCGCCGCTCAACCTCTTCAACCGGGCGATGTTCGAGGGGCTGCTGGCGACGATCGAAGCGGCGGAGGCCGATCCGCCGCGGGCGCTGCTGTTCCGGGCCGAGGGGCGCGTCGTCTCCGGCGGAGTCGACGTCTCCGAGTTCGACGGGCTCACGCCCGAGCGGGCGACCGAGCTCTGGGACGAGTCGATCGACCTGGTCGAACGGCTCGAACGGCTGCCGCTGCCGGTGGTCTTCGCCTCCCACGCGCTCACCCTGACTTGGACTTTCGAGCTCGCGCTCGGCTGTGACCTGATCCTCGCCGCCCGCTCGGCCAAGTTCGGCCTGGTCGAGAAAGTGGTCGGGCTGACCCCGTCGATGGGCGGCACCCAGCGGCTCGCCGAGCGCGCCGGCAGCGGCCGCGCCGCCGAGTTCGTGATGACCGGCGAGCTCTTCGGCGCCGAGCAGCTGGCGGGCTGGGGCGTCGTCAACCGGGTCTTCGACGACGATGGCTTCGACGAGCAGGCGCGGGCCTTCGCCGCAGAGCTGGCGGCCGGGCCGACCAGGGCGCACGCGATGACGAAGCACGTCCTGCGCCGCTTCCGCGAGGGCGGCATCGCCGCCGCCGACGAGACGATCCGCAAGGACGCCGTCGACCTCTTCGCGACCGAGGATCTGCAGCGTGCGGTCAAGGCCTTCCTCGAGCACGGCGGCCCGGGCCACGCGACCTTCGAGGGCCGCTGAGCCTTCCGGTGCGCCTTGTGTCGCCATAGGTGGCATAAAGCGCACCGGAACGGAATAGGGTTGCGGCGATGAGCGAGTTCTTCGAGGCGATCGCCGAGGGCATGACCCAGGCCGTGCCCTTCGCGAGCTATCTGGAGCTTGAGATCACGAGCGTCGCCGAGGGCGAGGCCGTAGTGGTCCTGCCCGAGCGCGACGAGTTGACCAACCACGTCGGCTCCCAGCACGCCGGCGCCCTCTTCACGGTCGCCGAGACGGCCTCGGGCGCCGCCTTCGTCGGGGCCTTCGCCCAGCGCATGGGAGAAGTGACGCCCCTCGCCCGCAGCGCCGAGATCTCCTACGTCAAGGTCGCCAAGGGCCCGATCGAGGCCCGCGCCAAGCTCGGCGTCGACCCGGCCGAGGCCCTCGCCACCCTCGATGCCGAGGGCAAGGTCGTCTTCCCCTGCGAGGTCGAGCTCACCGACGCCTCCGGCGACCCCGTCGCCACCGCCTCGGTCCAGTGGCACGTCCGGCTGAACCAGCCCGCCGAGCCCGAAGCCGACTAACGACGACCCAGAATCCCTAGAATCGCCCCTCCGGGCTCTCCCCCGGCAACCCGCGCCCGTAGCTCAGTTGGATAGAGCGTCGGTCTACGAAACCGAAGGTCACAGGTTCGAATCCTGTCGGGCGCGTTCCGCTGAATCCCGCTGACAAGCTCAAATAGCGGCCCGGCGGCGCAAACGCCCGGGGTTTCTTCAGCGAATGTACTTGTGGTAACCGGGGAAGAGCTGTTGAACTGGACTTGAGTCCCTGCCTTCGGATGAGAGTGCCCAGCGGGAGTGGTTCACGATCTCCGTGCGGCAGGACTCCAGGTTCGACCAGAATGCCCAGAGCTCGGCGGTGTTCACCTTCACCAGGCGAACGTCGCGAAGATTCGACGGGATCTGGTCTGCGGTTCGGGAGATGAGGACGCAGGGCCCGCCGGCGGTGTGGCGAAGGCCAACCTCGTATAGCACGCTCGGATTGTGGAACGAGAGATCGGCGATCATCAGGCCAGAGCGGAACACGTGCTCGATTACTCGTGCAGTAATCGGGCTGGACGAGAGCTGGTCGGAGCGGGTGACGCCCATCTTTGGATCGAGGGCCTTGACCGCCGGTTCGATTAGGGACTCCAGCAGGAGGTCCGAGTGCTTCCGCTGCTCGCTCTCCGGCTCGCCGATCGGGGAGGCGTAGAAGCAGCTGCGTTCCCAGGTCGCCTCGCTCAGGTCGCTTATCGCCGTATGCGACGTCAGCCGCAACGGAGTGGCTGCGAGCGGATCCGACCTGGACTTGGCGTGGCTTTTCATCGGAGGTGCCGGCCCTGCACGCGGGCCGGCCGGCCGGGTTTCGTGCGTCAAGGGATTTGGCTCCCTTCGATTCCTCGGGTCCTCGCCAGGTCCGCCCCGGGCGTGATCGTCTCCACCGGCTCGACGAGGTAGGCCTGGACCAGGTGCCAGTAAGGGCTGTCAACGCGTTCGAAGAATCGGGGCGCCGTCTTCCTGTTCTCCCGTGGAAGCTCGACGAGGGCTCCGAACTCCGCCAGCTTCGCGAGTGCCTCGATCACTCGCGTTCGATCGGCACGTCCCCCCAGCCCCGCCATCACCTCCGTCGCGCCGGTCACTCGACTTTGGCTTTCCAGCACCCAACCGGCCACGGGCAGGACGTATCGATGGCCATGCAGATTCCGTGATCGCGCAGCGAGGAACTCGAAGGAATCGGTCGAGGAGACTGGCATTCAATCAAGTATTACGTATTTCGGATTACATTGCTTATGCTACCTTCATGTACATGAGTACGTCAGTCGGCGTTGCGGAGCTACGGCAGAACCTGAGCCTCTACCTGCGCCGAGTGGGCGACGGGGAGCGACTGGTGGTCACCGATCGCAATCGGCCGGTCGCCGAGTTGGGACCAGTTCCCAGCACTGGCCCGGACCTCGACCGCTTGATCGCCGAGGGGAGGGTCTCGCCTCCAGTGCGATCCGGTTTGCCTGAGCCGCTGGAGTTGACGGGCGATCCGCGGGCTCTGAGCAGGGCGCTTGATGACATCCGCGGCGACCGCTGAACGTGGCGGTCGTCTACGCGGACGCGTCCGCGTTGGTCAAGCTGGTCCGCGACGAGGAAGAGTCTGGCGCTTTGCGGGCCTATCTCGATGGCGCGGAACTGATCAGTAGCGACCTGGTCCTGACCGAGATTCCGCGGGCGGTGCGTCGGGCGGTAGCAATGGACCCCGGACTACCCCTCGACCTGTTGCTTGAACGCACTGCCGAGCTGATCGACGTGCTCGCGCTGTGTCCGCTCGATCGGGCTTTGCTGGAAGGTGCGGGGGCGCTTGCCGAGCCTGCCCTGCGTGCCCTTGACGCGATCCATGTCGCGTCCGCGGTCGCCCTCGATCCGATTGAAGCATTCGTGACCTACGACGAGCGCCAAGCTGCCGCTGCGCGACTCGCCGGCTTGCGCACGATGTCCCCGGGCGCCTGACGCTGGGGCAACGCTATTGCGCCAGCAGCTTTGCCTTGGCCGCTTCAAACTCTGCCTCTGACAAGACACCGGCATCGCGCATCGCCGCTATCCGTTCCAGCTCAGGCGTAATGCCCACAGCGTCGGTGGAGCTCGTTGCCGGCAAGGCTGCTGACGGCTGAGGTGTCACAAAGCTTAGGTTCCTCGATTCCAGTGCACTGAGCAGCGGCTGCACCCCCGCCTTCTGAAATCGTGGTATCTGCCACCATTCCGAGAGAAGCGCAAAAAATATGACTATCGGCAAGGGCATCAGCATGATGCACAAAAGAGCGATGTATAGGGTTGGATAGGGAAAGGTAAAGGTTTTTGTGAGGACTTTGTCGTTGAAAAATGCCCTTCGGGTTGTGTGGTCGTAGACCATGAAGTAAGGCCCGGACCTCCGGAACTTCTTGATTGCCCATGCAACCGACACGACGTGGCCAGTACCCACCGCTGCCTCGAAGCCGGTGAGCTGAAAAGATTCGACGTTGCCGTGTGGGTCGGCAAGGAAAAACTGGTCGGTCACCACCACCTCGGTGCTGAT
>DASUIY010000162.1:0-11920 GCA_036279555.1 Solirubrobacterales bacterium
CTGCCGCGCGTTTGGGGAGGGGCACCCGCCCACCCGGCACCCGCTTAGCACGGTCATTGCACATATCCGTGTGATGCGCAAACGCGCAAACGCGCAGGATCGACCGGCCGTCATTTACAGGCAAATCGAACCCACCGGAAACCGCACCGGCACCTCCCGGCCTCGATTGCAGCGAAATCCTTGACGGCATCTTGGGGGCGAACAACCATCTGCCGTTCGAAATCGAGCCCGGCAGCGACCAAGCCGGGAAAGGAGAACTCAAATGAGACTCATCAAGATGTTCGGCCTCGCCGCGCTCGCGGCGGTGGCGGCAATGGCATTCGTCGGCGCCACCTCGGCGTCGGCCACCAGCACCCAGCTCTGCACCGCCCATACGGGCTTAGCCTGTGGGGCAGGCAACGCAGTCACCTCGCATCATATGGTCCTCGCATCCGGCACGGTTGGAAAATTGTTAGGGGAAGCCATCGATGTCTTATGCTTAGGCATCTTAATTGAAGCAACCCCCTTAGGGTTAGGAAACCCCCAGTCGATTCACACTACCTCCTTCACGTTCACGGGCTGCGGTACTGGCTCCGCGCACAACAACTGCACGGTGACCACCGAAGAACAGCCTTTAGCCAACCTCTTAAAGACGGGGTTAGAGGAAGGTGTGCTGGCATTCACAAACGGCCGATTGCGGACCCAGTGCCCCAGCGTCGGAATGGATTGCGTATATGACGGCGAAGGCATGGAATTCACGGTTGGGGGCCAGCACCTCACCGCGGAAGAAAGTCCCGCCTTTGAATTAGGCGGCAAATTTTTCTGTCCCAACGAAGGGTGGATCGACGGGTTATTCGAAACCTTAACGGACACCTATGTTCTCGGATAGGGGCCTCTGACAGCCGCGCCTTTGAAGAGTGACGAGTACGGTGCGGCCGCCCACGCAGGTGGGCGGCCGCACTTCTCCTTCGATACGGCTTGGCCGCCCAGCACGCGAATCTCTGCAATGCACGGACTCGCGCACGCGGCCATGCACGCATCTGCGTTTTACAGGCAAATCGAGTCCACCGGGAACCGCATCGGCCTCCCTGGGCCCTCGATTGCAACGAACTTCTTGACCGCATCTCGGCAGCGAACAACCATCTGCCGTTCGAAATCGAGCCCGGCAACTATCAAGCCGGGAAAGGAGAACTCAAATGAGACTCATCAAGATGTTCAGCCTCGCCGCGCTCGCGGCGGTGGCGGCAATGGCCTTCGCCGGCGCCACCTCGGCGTCGGCCGAAACCAGCACCCAGATGTGCAAAACCCACACGGGCTTAACCTGTGGAGCAGGTGACGCAGTCACCTCGCATCATATGGTCCTCGCATCCGGCACGGTTGGAAAACTGTTAGGCGCAACTAACGTCTTATGCTTAGACATCTTAATTGAAGCCACGCCCTTAGGATTAGGAAACCCTCAGTCAATTCACACTACATCCTTCGCGTTCACGGGCTGCGGCACTGGCTCCGCGCACAACAACTGCACGGTTACCACCGAAGAACAGCCTTTAGCCAACCTCTTAAAGACGGGGTTAGAGGAAGGTGCGCTGATATTCACATCTGGCCTGCAGCGGACCGTGTGCTCCAATCTCGGCATAAACTGCCTGTATGACGGCGCAGGCATGGAATTCGCGGTTGGAGGCCAGCACCTCACTGCGGAAGAAACCGCCGTCACAGAATTAGGAGGCAAATTCTTCTGCCCCGACGAAGGGTTGGTCGACGGGTTATTCGAAACGTTAGCGGACACCTATGTTCTCGGATAGGGGCCTCTGAGCAGCGCCTCTCGAAGAGGGACGAGTATGTGCGGCCGCCCCCACGCAGGTGGGCGGCCGCACTTCCCTACGACACAGCTTGGCCGCCCAGCACGCGAGGCCAGCTAGGGAGCCAGAGCCTCGATCAACCCCCCGAGCTTGTCCGGCGTCGTGATCGGGGTGAGGATGGGGAGGGTGACGCCGCCCTCGACGAAGGCGCCGATCCGCTCCTTCATCTCCTCCGGAGCGCCGAATATGAACATCGCCTCGATCAGGTCCCAGGGGGCCGCGGCGGCGGCGGCCTGGCGGTCGCCCGACTCCCAGGCGGCGATCATCGCGTCGATCTCGTCGCCGTAGCCGAGCCAGCGGTAGAAGGCGGCGTAGACCGGCACGGTTATGTAGGAGGAGAACATGAAGCGCGCCAGCGGCTCGACCGCCTCGCGCTCGCCCGGCAGGCAGAAGAAGCGGCAGAGCAGCTCGAATCCCTCCGGCGCCCCCTCCAGCTGCGCGGTCACCTTGGGCAACCCGCCGAGGGGGAGGAAGTTGGTGAAGGCGCCGTCGGCGCGCTCGACCGCCAGGTCGAGCATCTTGCCGCGCAGCGCCGCGAGCACGATCGGCACCCGCTCCGCCGGGGCGGTCTCGAGCTTGAACCCGGTGGAGGTGCGCTCGCCCTCGAGCGCGACCCGGAGGAACTCGAGCGTCTCGCGCACCCTGCTCAGGGGGCGCTCGAAGGGAATCCCGTTCCAACCCTCGACGATCCGGTCCGAGGAGGAGCCGATGCCGAGCACGAAGCGCCCGTCCGAGGCGCCGGCCAGAGCCGCCGCCTCCTGCGCGAGCAGCGCCGGCCCGCGCTGAAAGACGCCGACGATCCCCGTCCCGAGCCTCGCCCGCTCGGTCCAGGCGGCGCTCAGCGCCAGCGGCGTGAACCCGTCCGGGCCGTTCGTCTCGCCGCTCCAGAAGTCCGTGTAGCCGGCGGCCTCGGCTTGCTTCACCAGCCCCTCGTGAGCGGCGAGCGAAAGCCCCGGCAGCGGAAGCGTCAGTCCCCAGCGTTGAGCCACCGGCCGACCCTATAGCCTGCCGGGCCGATGGGGGAGACCACGCAGCCCAAGCCCGACCGCAACCTCGCCCTGGAGCTGGTGCGCGTGACCGAGGCGGCGGCGCTCGCCGCGGCCCGCTGGGTCGGCCGAGGCGACAAGATCGCCGCCGATCAGGCCGCGGTCGACGCGATGCGCTTCGTCCTCGACTCGGTCTCGATGGACGGCGTCGTCGTCATCGGCGAGGGGGAGAAGGACGAGGCCCCGATGCTCTACAACGGCGAGCACATCGGCGACGGCAGCCCGCCGGTGGCCGACATCGCGGTCGACCCGCTCGAGGGCACGCGCCTCTGCGCGCTCGGCATGCCCAGCGCGCTCGCCGTGATCGCGCTCGCCGAGCGCGGATCGATGTTCGACCCCGGGCCCTGCGTCTACATGGAGAAGATGGCCGGCGGCGAGGAGATCGCCGACCTGCTCGACCTCGACCGCCCCCTTCCCGAGACGCTGAAGCTGATCGCCGAGCGCAAGGGCGGCAGCGTCGGCGACGTCACCGTCGTCATGCTCGACCGCCCCCGTCACGAGGACGCGATGCGCGAAGTGCGCGAGGCCGGCGGCCGCATCCGCCTGATCACCGATGGCGACGTCTCCGCCGCGCTGCTCGCGGTCAGCGATCGCTCGCCCGTCGACCTCCTCTGGGGCATCGGCGGAACCCCCGAGGGCGTGCTCTCCGCAGCGGCGCTGAAGTCGATGGGAGGCCAGCTCCTCGGCCGCCTCTGGCCGCGCAACGACGAGGAGCGCAGCGCCGCCCTCGACGCAGGCTACGACCTCGACCGCATCCTCACCGCCAACGACCTCTGTTCCGGGGAGGACGTCTTCTTCTCCGCAACCGGCGTCACCGATGGCGACGTCCTCCAGGGCGTTCGCTATCGCGGCCCCGGCGCCACCACCGAATCGCTCGTCATGCGTTCCCGGTCGGGGACCGTACGGCGGGTCCACGCCCGCCACGATCGCGCCAAGCTGCGCGCGATCATCGGCGAGCGCTACGGCTAGCCTTCAGCTCCGCTGCCATCTGCCGGACCGGCGCCCTCCCGGGCGCTCCCTGCGCCGTCTTGTCCAAACCGGGTACGCGGGATATACTGATCCGATATTTTCAAGTATTCGCAGGGAGTTGTCACGGAGCGCATCGTCCGCCCACGCCGCTGAGGCAGGTCAGCGGCCCCGAGCGGGCACTGCCGTCCTCAGCCTGCTCTCCGCCCCGCTGAATGCCCTCGTCTTGAGAGTGCTGGCCGATGGCCCGATGCGGCTCTCGGACCTTCGCGCCGATCTCGGCGGGCCGGCCCAGTCGACGCTTCGCGGTCACCTCTCGAAACTGGTTGAGTTGGGAGCGCTGGTGCGCTGCCGTGGCGAGCGGCCGAGCATTCTCGCCTACGAGCTGACTCCCTTCGGCCGCGACCTCCTGCTCGCCGCCGAGGCGGCGGAGGCTTGGTTGAAACTTGCCCCCGACGGGCCGGTCGCGCTCGACAGCGCGGCGGCCAAAGTGGCGCTCAAGGCCCTGGTCGGAGGCTGGTCCTCGACCATCGTTCGCGCCCTGGCGGCACGTCCTCTGACCCTGACCGAGCTCGACAAGCTGATCGACAACTGCACCTACCCGGCGCTGGAGCGGCGGCTCTCGGCGATGCGGCTCGTCGGACAGGTCGAGCTCGGTCCCAACGACGGCAGCAAGGGCCGCCAGTACACGGTCAGCCCCTGGCTGCGTCACGCGATCGGCCCACTCAGCGTCGCGGCGCGATGCGAGCGGCTACACATGGCAGACACGACCGGGCCGATCGGCCGCCTCGACGTCGAGGCGGCCGTTCTCCTGGTCGCCCCGATGATCGTGCTGGGGGCGGACTCCAACGGGACCTGCCAGGTCGCGGTGGAAGCGGGTCGCGGCGACTCCGGCAGGCCCTGGGCCGGGGCCCAGCTGATGCTCGAGAAGGGCTCGGTGACCTCATGCGTCGCCAAGATCGAGGCGCAACCCGAGAGCTGGGTCCTCGGTCCGGCCACGGGCTGGCTCGACGCCGTGATCAGTCGCGACCCCGAGCGCCTCAGCTTCGGCGGCGATGCGGAACTCGGACGGGACGTCGTTCGCGGGCTTCACGACGCGCTCTTCGAAGCTCGCTCGGCGCAGCCGCAGTCCTCGTCCGGGGCCTCCGCGGAGCCCGCGGGCGCGTAGGGAAGCTCGCCCGTGTCGTGCAGCTCGTGGCGCAGCGAGTTGATCACCGCGCCCGCCAGCAGCGCCAGGCTGAGCACGTAGAACCAGAGCAGGGCGATGAGGACGAACCCAAGCGTCGAGCCGAAGCGAGAGAGGCTGGAGACGTTGGAGAGGTAGAAGGGGAAGAGCCAGTTGGCGGCGCCGGCGCAGAAGGTGACGAAGGCGGCGCCCGGCCAGACCGCGCGCCAGGGCATGTGGCCCTTGGGCACGGCCCAGAAGATCACGCAGCAGATCAGGAAGACGATCAGGATCGCGGCGACGAGCAGCAGCGCCGTGTCGATCACCTTGATGTCGGAGAGGCCGAGCGGCAGCCGGTCGGTGCTGGCGACCAGCGTGCTCTCCATCGTCGGCAGGAAGATGCTGGCGGCGATGAAGAGGAGGACGACGGCTAGCATCGCGAAGGAGAAGCGCTTCTGCTCGACCCAGCCGCGGCACTCGACGTGGTAGATGCGGCAGAAGGCGGTGTCCATCGCCCCCCAGAAGGAGGCGCCGATCCAGAGCGAGCCGAGGAAAGCGGCGATCCCGATCGTGGTCGAGTTCTGCTCGATCTGGTTGAGGGCGTCGGTGAGGGTTTCCTCCTCGACGTTGGGAAAGAGGCGCTGGAGATCGTCGAGCACGCCGGCCTCGACGCCGCCTATCTTCAGCACCTGCCCGAAGACGAAGAGCACGAGCAGGGCGAAGGGGAAGACCGCCAGCATCAGGTTGTAGGCGACCATCGCCGAGAGCCCGGTGATGTTCTCGCGGTACGCTCGCTGCCAGAAGGCGCGTAGCCAGGGGCGTGAATGTCGCACGGATTTTGACATTGACTTCAGAAACTGAAGCGACTATTATGCGAACAGACGTTTGAGCGGAACCGGTTGCCCAGCATGGGCCTGGGGCAGCGCAGACTAATCGGCCATGCGGACCGGATTGCCGGTCCGTTTTTTCGCGACTTTCCGCCCGCCGCGGCGTTCCAGTCGCAGGACTAAACCACCTAGCGCAAAGAAACGAGTGCAGACAGGATGCTGGTAGCAGAGCTTCAGGAGCTTGAGGAGGTCAAAGGCCTCATAACTAGAGGGCAGCAGCTCGGCGTGCTGACCTTCGGCGACATCGCCTCCGCGGTCTCGGAGGTCGATCTGGACGAGTCCGACGTCGAGGATCTCTATGGGCACCTCGAGAAGTCGGGCATCGAGCTCGTCGAGGACATGGACCCGGCCCAGAAAGCGGCCGCGGAAGCGATGCCCGCCGATACCGGCAAGAAAGGCCGGCGCCGCCAGAAACAGGCGCTCGACCTGAAACCGGACATGACCACGGACAGCCTGCAGCTGTTCCTCAAGGACATCGGCAAGGTCCGCCTGCTGACCGCCGCGGAGGAGGTCGAACTCGCCAAGCGCATCGAGCGCGGCGACCTCGACGCCAAGCAGAAAATGGTCGAGTCCAACCTGCGCCTGGTCGTCTCGATCGCCAAGAACTACCGCAACCAGGGCCTGCCCTTCCTCGACCTGATCCAGGAGGGCACGCTGGGCCTGGTCCGCGCGGCGGAGAAGTTCGACTACAGCAAGGGGTTCAAGTTCTCCACCTACGCGACCTGGTGGATCCGCCAGGCGATCGCCCGCGCGCTGGCCGACAAGGCGAGGACGATCCGCATCCCGGTCCACGTGGTCGAGAAGCTGAACAAGATCGGCCGCGCCGAGCGCAAGCTGGTCACCGAGCTGGGCCGCGAGCCGACCCCGGAGGAGATCGCCGAGGTCACCGGCATCGACCCCGAGGAGGTCGACTCGATCAAGCGCTCGGCCCAGGCCCCGGTCTCGCTGGAGAAGCCGGTCGGCGACGAGGAGGAGTCTGAGTTCGGTCAGTTCATCGCCGACGAGAAGGCCGAGTCCCCCTTCGACCGGGCGGCCGACCTGCTGACCAAAGAGGCGCTGAAGGAGGCGCTGGAGAACCTCTCCTACCGCGAGCGGCGCGTGCTGGAGCTGCGCTACGGCCTCGGCGGCGAGCACCCTCGCACGCTCGACGAGGTGGGTCGTACCTTCAACGTCACCCGCGAGCGCATCCGCCAGATCGAGAACCAGTCGCTCAAAAAGCTGCAGCAACTCGGAGAAGCGCAGAAGCTTCGCGAGGTGACTTGAGGCTTCAGGCTTAAGGAGTGCGGGCATCCCGGCCGATAGAGGTCGGGATGTTCGAGATCGACAAAGCTCTGCGCGCGCTGATCGAGCGCGAAGGGTCCGACCTTCACATCAAGGTCAACTCGAAGCCGATCATCCGCCAGCACGGCGAGCTGGTCCAGCTCGACGGCTACGAGCCGCTGAGCGCGGAAGACACCGAGAAGGCCTTCCACGACATGGCCGAGGTCCGCTCGCAGACCGAGTTCGAGGAAGCCGGCGAGGCCGACTTCTCCTACTCGATCCCCGGCCTCTCGCGGTTCCGCGTCAACACCTTCAAGCAGCGTGGATCGATCTCGATCGTCTGTCGCGCGATCCCCTTCGACATCCGCTCGGTCGAGGAGCTGGGGCTGCCCCCGGTGGTCACCAAGCTGGCCGAAGAGCAGCGCGGGATCATCCTCGTCACCGGCACCACCGGTTCGGGCAAGAGCACGACGCTGGCGGCGATGATCGACCACATCAACCGCACCCGCCCGCATCACATCATCACGCTCGAGGACCCGATCGAGTACCTGCACAAGGACAAATGCTCGATCGTCAACCAGCGCGAAGTCGGCTCGGACACCGAAAGCTTCAGCCGGGCGATGCGACGCGTCCTGCGCCAGGACCCCGACGTGATCCTGATCGGCGAGATGCGCGACGAGGAGACCGTGCACACGGCGCTCTCCGCCGCCGAGACCGGCCACCTGGTCCTCTCCACCGTCCACACCCTCGACGCGACCGAGACAATCAACCGCATCATCGACTTCTTCCCGCCGCGCCTCCAGCACCAGGCACGGGTGATGCTCGCATCGACGCTGAAGGGCGCGATCGCGCAGCGCCTGGTACCCGACATCAGCGGCGAAGGCCGCGTCCCCGCCTCGGAGGTGCTGGTCGTCACCGGCCGTGTGCAGGACCTGATCATGAACCCGGAGGAGACCGGCAAGATCACCGAGGTGATCGGCGAGGGCGAGTACTACGGGATGCGCACCTTCGACCAGTCGCTGCTGGGCTACGTGATGGAGGGCAAGGTCGCCGAGGACGTGGCCCTGCAGTTCGCCTCCAGCCCCCACGACTTCAAGTTGATGCTCGCAGCGGGCGGACAGCGTGCCAGCGGCATCGAGCAGCTGGCTGGCCAGGCCGCTGAGTCTTAGTACGAGCGTCCAGTCGCCGGGGCCTCGAGGGTTTCACTGCTCAAGCGAAACGCGCCAAAGGCCGATCAACTCGGCAATGGCCTTCGTCGAGCGATTGCGCTGTCGCGTCCGTGAGCTCGTTCTCGGCGAGGGCGGCATGGCGCTCCCGGTCGCACTCTTCGGGATGATCGCCAGCATGGCGCTCGCCGGCGCCGCGGTGATGTCGACGGTCGACGTCCAGCAGGGCTCGCATCGCGACAGCTCCTCCAAGAGCGCGATCGCCGCCGCCGACGCCGGTGCCAACGTTGCCAGGCTGCGACTCGCCCGCTACGCCACCGTGCTCGACTCCGCCACGGCACCGTGCATCGTCGTCGGGAGCGGGGGCGTGCTCACCGCCAGCGCCGCCGAAACCGTGGGGGGGGCCTCGTGGTGCCCGCCGGTCACGGGAACCGTCGGCGGCGCCACCTACAGCTACCGGGTGACCCCGGTCGGCGTCGCCTGTGGAACCTATGACCTCTGCATCGTCTCCACCGGTATCGCTGACGAGGTCACCAGGCGGATCGAGGTCACCTACAACGGCGACGGATCCGGGGGGAGCGAAGGCGAAAAAGAAGAAAAAGAAGGCGAAGAAGAAACCGAAGAAGAAAAAGCCGGTAGCGAATGGAGCAGCGGCACCGGCATCGACGGCGTGATCGGCGTCGACAAAATTCAAATCGACAACAACGGCGATGTTCGGGTAAGCATCGGCACCAACGGCGACGTCTCCGTGGAGAACAACGGCAACGTCTGCGGCAACATCCGCCACGGCATCGGCAAAAAAGCCGAGATGGACGGAACGCAGTGCAAAGGCTATTCGATCACCGAAGGCAACGTGGAACTGCCGCCGGTGAGCAGTTTCATGCCGACCGACATCGCCACCAACAACTCCAATTACCGGTTGGTCAAGTGCACCAGTACGAATGTGCCAGCCGGCTGCCAGACCGACACCTACTCGGTCAACAACAAAAAAGAACCCTGGACAAGCACTGTCCCCTGGAACGCGAGCACGCGCACGATCTCGACCGCGAACAACGCGACTCTGACACTGGGCGGCGGCGACTACTTCGTCTGCAAGCTCCTCCTGAGCAACAACTCGCACCTGATCATGGCCGACGGGGCGACGGTACGGGTCTTCTTCGACACGCCCGAGAACTGCGGCCTGACGGCGGGAGCCAAGCAGATCGACGTCAACAACAACTCCGGCGTTACCGCCACGGGGTATCAGCCGACGCTGGGCCAATATGACATGCCGGGCTTCTACCTGACCGGCTCCACCTCGATCTCGACCAAAGTCGAACTGTCGCCCAACGCGGGCACCAACGAGTTCATCCTCTACGCGCCCAACACCGAGGTCCTGGTCAAAAACAACGCCACCTACGTAGGCATCATCGCCGGCAAAACGGTTCACATCGAAAACTCGATCGTCGAACACGACGCCGGCTTCTTCATCCCGACCGAGCTCAATCCCTGGAAAGAAACCGGAAACGGCGGCAGCGAAGAAACGGGCGAAGAAGAAGAAGGCGAAGAAAAAGAAACGCCCCCGACGGCGATTTACTTCGCCCCCCAGTCCTACGTCGAGTGCAGCGGCGACGCCACGCCCGGCTTGGCGCCCAACGCCAACTGCTGAGCACGCCGGCACGGCGAAGCGCCGTCCCAGGACTCAAGCTCCGGGCCGAAGCTGCCGAGCTAGATAAGCGAACGTATGAGGGACAAGCTCAACAGCAGCCCCGTTGCCCAGGTCGCCCTGATCGGCGTGCTGCTGGTCGCGGTCGCGATCTTCTTCATGAAACCGATGGGCGGAGACGAAGAAGGCGAAGAGGCTTCGAGCGGCGACGTGGCCGCGACCGTCAACGGCGTCGGCGCCACCGGCTCGAGCCCCGGGGAAGCGGTCGAAAGCACGCTGGAAGCCGGTGCCACCGCCTCGACCGCGGTCCCATCCCCCCCGATGGCGACCTCGCCGCCGCCCGCAGCAGTCGTCGACGCTTATGAATCCGGCAGCACCGTCGTCCTGCTCATCGTCCACGACGGCGGCATCGACGATCGTCTCGTTCGCGACGCCTCCGACCGGCTCGGCTCGCTCTCCGGCGTTTCGACCTTCGTCGTGCCGGCGGCGAAGATAGCCCGCTATGCGGCGATCACCGAGGGGGTCGGCGTCGAGCGCGTGCCGGCTCTAGTCGTCGTCAGGCCCAAGCGCCTCGAGGGGTCGGTGCCGACGGCCTCGGTCAGCTACGGCTTCCAGAGCGGCGCGAGCGTCGTCCAGGCTGTCATCGACGCCGGCTACGAGGGACCCACAGTCGACTACCACCCGTGAGCATGGACTCGCGGGAGTTCCCCAGTCACCTGCGGCCGGTCCCCGAATCTGGCGACTCGACGGCACCGGTGCTGGAACCTGAGGCAGGTGGCACGCCTGGCCTGACGCCGCCGGTCGCCCGCGGGCGCTCCAGCGGCTTCGTCACCGACGTTCTCGTCGACCTCGGCTTCGCCTCCGAAGAGCGTGCCCGGCAGGCGATCGAAGAGGCGCGCACGGCCGGGATGCCGCCGGAGAGGCTGCTGCTGGACCAGGGAGCGATCGACGCCGACCAGCTCGCGCGGGCAGTCGCCGAGCGCTACGGGCTCGACCACATCGACCTCGGCACCTACCAGGTCGACATGGCCGCGGCCAACCTGATCACGGTCAACACCGCACGCCGGTACAAGGCCCTTCCGGTCGGCTTCGCCGACAAGGAGACGCTGATCGTCGCGATGGCGGACCCGACCAACGTCCTCGCCGTCGACGACATCCAGATCGCCACCGGGCTCGACTGCCGCGTCGCCGTCGCCCCGGAGGAG
Organism: Solirubrobacterales bacterium; assembly: GCA_036279555.1. GTDB lineage: Bacteria > Actinomycetota > Thermoleophilia > Solirubrobacterales > 70-9 > VRUE01. The sequence goes on from DASUIY010000162.1 coordinate 11,179, forward strand.
GACATCGAGGCGCTTGTCGGCCGCCTCAACAGCCTGCAGAGCGCCGTCAGCGAGGCGGTCACCGAAGGCGAGGCCGAAGCCGAGGACGAGCTTGCCGAGGTCACCGACATGGAGGTCGGCGCCGAGGACGCGCCGGTGATCAAGCTCGTCTACAGCATCCTCGGGCAGGCGGTGGGGGAGGGGGCCTCCGACGTGCACTTCGAGCCGGGCGAGGGCGAGATGCGGGTCCGCTTCCGCATCGACGGCGTCCTGCGCGAGGCCGCCCACGTGCCGAAGCGGATGGTCAACGCCGTCGTCTCGCGGATCAAGATCATGAGCGATCTCAACATCGCCGAGAAGCGGGTTCCGCAGGACGGCCGGGTCGGCATCACCGTCGAGGACCGCCGCGTCGACCTTCGTATCACCACCCTGCCGACCCAGCGGGGAGAGGGGGCGACGATCCGCATCCTCGACAAAGACAACGCCCAGCGCTCCCTGGACGACCTCGGCATGGCCGGTTCTGCGCGCGAGCGTTTCGAGGGCTCCTTCCACCAGGCCTACGGCGCCGTCCTCGTCACCGGCCCGACCGGCTCGGGCAAGTCGACGACCCTGTATGCGGCGCTGCAGGATCTCAACGAAGTCGAGAAGAAGATCATCACGATCGAGGACCCGGTCGAGTACCGGATCAACGGGGTGAACCAGATGAACGTCAACCGCAAGGCCGGGCTCGACTTCGCCCGCGGCCTGCGCTCGATCCTGCGCG
>DASUIY010000163.1:0-8288 GCA_036279555.1 Solirubrobacterales bacterium
ATTCCCACCCCTTCGCCTTCTGGTCGGGAAGGGGCGGCAGTGTGGTTGGTTCGGTCATGCTCGTCATGCGTTCGATCGGTGATTTGGCGTGGTCGAGGATGTCGCTGGCAAGGACGCAGTGGTGGGGGACAGTGCTTTGCACGGTCCCCACCCGAGGACGCCGCCAGTGGCATCCTCGGGCCGCAAAATCATCCGATCGAGCCCTCCATCTGAAGCTCGATCAGCCGGTTGAGCTCGACCGCGTACTCCATCGGCAGCTCCTTGGTGACCGGCTCGATGAACCCGTTGACGATCATCTTCGAGGCCTCCTCCTCGTCGAGCCCGCGGCTCTGCAGGTAGAAGAGCTGCTCGTCGCCGATTTTCGAGACCGTGGCCTCGTGCCCGACGTCGGCGTCGTTCTCGTCGATGCGGATCGTCGGGTAGGTGTCCGAGCGCGAGTCCTCGTCGAGCAGCAGCGCGTCGCAGACGACCTTGGAGCGCGACTCGGTCGCGCCGTCGGCGATCTCGAGCAGGCCGCGGTAGGTGCTGCGGCCGCCGTCCTTGGAGATCGACTTGGAGAAGATCGAGGACGAGGTGCGCGGCGCGGCGTGGATGATCTTGCCGCCCGCGTCCTGGTGCTGGCCGTCGCCGGCGAAGGCGATCGAGAGGATCTCGCCGTGGGCTTCGGGCCCGAGCAGGTAGATCGACGGGTACTTCATCGTCAGTTTCGAGCCGAGGTTGCAGTCGACCCACTCCATCGTCGCCTTCTCGTGGGCGACGGCCCGCTTGGTGACCAGGTTGTAGACGTTCTGCGACCAGTTCTGCACGGTCGTGTAGCGGACCCGTGAGCTCGGCTTTGCGCAGATCTCGACCACCGCGGAGTGCAGCGAGTCGGTCGAGTAGACCGGCGCCGTGCAGCCCTCGATGTAGTGGACGTCGGCGCCCTCCTCGCAGATGATCAGGGTGCGCTCGAACTGGCCCATGTTCTCTGTGTTGATCCGGAAGTAGGCCTGCAGGGGCATCTCCACCTTGACCCCGGCCGGGACGTAGACGAAGGACCCGCCCGACCACACCGCCGAGTTGAGCGCCGCCAGCTTGTTGTCGTTGGGCGGGATGATCGTCGCCCAGTACTCGCGCACCAGGTCCTCGTGCTCGCGCAGCGCCGTGTCCATGTCGGTGAAGATCACGCCCTGGGCCTCGAGCTTCTCGTTGACCTGGTGATAGACCACCTCGGACTCGTACTGTGCGCCCACCCCGGAGAGGAATTTGCGCTCGGCCTCGGGGATGCCCAGCCGGTCGAAGGTGTTCTTGATGTCCTCCGGCACCTCGCTCCAGTCGCGGCTGTTCTTTTCGGAGGCGCGGACGAAGTAGTGGATGTCGTCGAAGTCGATCTGGGCGAGGTTGCCGCCCCAGGTCGGGGTCGGGCGCGAGTAGAAGTGCTCCAGCGCCTTGAGGCGGAAATCGCGCATCCATTGCGGCTCGTCCTTGTACTCGGAGATCGATTCGACCACCTCGCGGCTGAGGCCCTTCGGGGCCTTGTAGGCGTAACCCGACTCGGAGTCGTGGAACCCGAACTTCTCCTTGTAATCGGCGTTGATGCCGGCGAGCTCTCTTTTCTCCGCTACGACCTCAGGTGTAGCCATGGGTCACTCGACCTCCAGGGTGATCGTGTCGTCCACGACGGCTGTCGCGAACGTCTGCACCGGGGCGAAGGCTGGGAGCGTCTTCGGCCTGCCGGTGCTCAGGTCGAAGAGGGAGCCGTGGCGCGGGCACTCGACCGTGCACGACGCGGCGTCGAACTCGCCCTCGGCGAGGGGCCCGTCGTCGTGCGAGCAGCGATCCTCGATCGCGTAGAGCGTGCCCTCGCAGTTGAAGACGCCGATCTTGCGCCCGTCGTGCTCGACCAGGCGCATCTCTCCCGGGGGCAGCTCGGCCGCCGGGCAGACGCTGATCGTGCTTGTGGTTGTGCCGTCCGTCACGTTATTCCTAGTGTCCTTGTCGGATTTTAGCGACGTGAGAGGATCGCAGGGCACAGCCTTCGACGATTGGAGACAGCGATGAGCGAGAGGACGAGTTACGCACCGGGAACCCCTTGTTGGGTCGACCTCGGCACGCCGGACGTCGATGCTGCAGCCGCATTCTACGGCGGCCTCTTCGGCTGGAGCATCCCGGAGGGGGAGAACGCCGAGCAGACCGGCGGCTACCGCCAGGCGATGCTGCGCGGCAAGCCGGTTGCCGGCGCGATGCCGCTGATGCAGGAGGGCCAGCCGCCGGCCTGGTCGAGCTACGTCTCGGTCGAGGACGCCGACGCCACAGCTGCCAAGGTCCGCGAGGCGGGCGGAACTGTGATGGCCGAGCCGATGGACGTGATGGAGCTCGGCCGCATGGCGGTCTTCGCCGACCCGACGGGGGCGGTCTTCGGCATCTGGCAGCCGGGGACGTTCATCGGGGCGGAAATCGTCAACGAGCCGAATTCGCTCTCCTGGAACGAGCTCAACACCCGCGACACCGCGACCGCGCGGGACTTCTACGGCGCCGTCTTCGGTTGGACCTTCGAAGCCATGGAGGTCGAGAACGTCGGCACCTACACCAGCCTCCTGGTCGAAGGCAACGCCGTCGGCGGCATGCTCGACATCACCGGGCGGGTGCCCGATGAGGTGCCGGCCCACTGGCTCACCTATTTCGCGGTCGAGGACACCGACGCCACGCTGGAGAAGCTGAAGCAGCTGGGCGGCAGCGTCAACTTCGGCCCCGTCGACATCATCGCCGGCCGATTCGCCGTGGTCAGCGACCCCTTCGGCGCCGCCTTTGCAGTGATCAAGCCCAGCCCGATGGAAGAAGGAAGCGCCTGAGGCTTCCGGTGCGCCTTATGGACCTGTGAGGTCCATAAGGCGCACCGGAACGGCCGTGGTCAGATCTCTGTCGCCTCCGCGGGGCTGCCGATGGCGCCCTCGTCCTCCCATTCGGCCGGCTGGCCGAGGCTGGCGCTCTTCACGACCTTCAGGCCCAGCATCGCGCACTTCATCCGCGTCGCCGAGATCTCGATCCCGAGCAGCTCGAGGACGAACTCCTTGGGAAGGTGCAACAGCTCCTCCCGCGTCTTGCCCGCCAGCTCGTCGGTGAGCAGTGAGGTCGCGGCGGTGGAGATCGCGCAGCCCTTGCCGTCGAAGGCGATCTCGGCCACCTTGCCCTCATCGTCGAGCCGGATCGTCACGTGCTGCTCGTCGCCGCAGAACGGGTTGGTGTCCTCGAACTCGAGGTCAGCGTCCTCCAGGCGGCCGAAGTTGTGCGGCCGCTTGTAGTGCTCGAGGATCTGGTCGCGGTAGAGCTCGTCCATCAGAGGCCGAAGACCTTCCGCGCGTCGTGGAGCCCCTCGACCAGGCGGTCGATCTCCTCGGGCGTCGTGTAGACGCCGAAGCTGGCGCGGGCGGTGGCGGCGACGCCGAGGCGGTCCATCAGCACCTGGGCGCAGTGGTGGCCGGCCCGGACCGCGACGCCGTGGCGGTCGAGGATCTCGGAGACGTCGTGGGCGTGGACGCCCTCCAGCTCGAAGGAGACCGGGCCGATTCGCTCGCGGCTCGTCGGAGGGCCGAAAACGCGTAGGCCCGGCACCGTGGCCAGCTGCTCCAGCGCGTACGCGGTGATCTCGTGCTCATGCTCGCGCACCACCTCCATGCCCAGGCCGTCGAGCCAGCGCAGCGCCGAGGCCATCCCGATCGCCTGCGCGATCGCCGGCGTGCCCGCCTCGAAGCGTGCCGGCGGGTCGGCGTAGGTGGTGCCGTCGCGCGTCACCTTGCGGATCATCGAGCCGCCGCCTAGGAAGGGCGGCATCGCCCGCAGGAGATCGAGCCTGGCCCAGAGCGCCCCGATCCCCGTCGGCGCGTAGAGCTTGTGGCCGGTGACGGCGTAGAAGTCGACCCCCAGCGCACCGACATCTACCGGGAGCTTCGGCGCCGCCTGGGCGCCGTCGGCGAGGACCAGCGCCCCTGCCGCGTGCGCCAGCCGGGAGATCTCGGCCAGCGGGGCCTCGGTGCCGAGCACGTTGGAGACATGGGTGACGGCGACCAGCTTCGGCCCGCGCGCGAGCAACGCCTCGTAAGCGTCCATATCGAGCAGCCCATCCTCGCCGACCGGGACCCAGTCGATCTCGGCGCCCGTCCGCTCCACCAGCTGCTGCCAGGGGACGATGTTGGAGTGGTGCTCCATCTCGGTGAGCACGATGCGGTCGCCCTCGCCGAGGTTGGCGTCGCCCCAGGCGCGGGCCACCAGGTTGATCGCCTCGGTCGCGTTGCGGACGAAGACGACCTCGCGCCGGTCGGCGGCGCCGAGGTGGTCGGCGACCGTCGCCCGGGCGCCCTCGTAGGCCGCTGTCGCCTCCGCCGAGAGCGTGTGCGAGCCGCGATGGACGTTGGAGTGATTGGTGCGCTCGTAGCGGTCGACGGCCTGGATCGAGGCCAGCACGCGCTGGGCGCTGGCGCCGCTGTCGAGGTAGGCGACCGGGCGCCCGTGGATCTCTCGCTCCAGGGCGGGAAAGGCGGCGCGGACCTTCTCGATCGGGAAGGGCAGCGTGGGGGAGGAGCGCTTGGCCGTCGTCTGCTCCATCGTCCCCGGGGTCAGGCGGTGGCGCCCGCCTCGACCTCCTCGCGAATCCAGCCGTAGCCCTTCTCCTCCAGCACGCCGACCAGCTCGGGGCCGCCTTCCTTGACGATCCGGCCCTCGAACATGACGTGGACGAAGTCGGGTTTGACCATGTGCAGGATGCGCTGGTAGTGGGTGATGATCAGCACGCCCATCTCGGGGCCGGCGAACTTGTTGACGCCCTCGGCGACCGTGCGCAGCGCGTCGATGTCGAGGCCGGAGTCGGTCTCGTCGAGCACCGCGATCTCCGGTCGCAGCAGCGCCAGCTGCAGCAGCTCCATCCGCTTCTTCTCGCCGCCGGAAAAGCCCTCGTTGAGGTAGCGGCTGGAGAAGTCCTTCGGGATGTTCGCCAGCGCCATCGCCTCCTGGGCGACCTTGGCGAAGTCTTTGATCTTGATCGGCTCCTCGCCGCGGGCCTCGCGGTGGGCGTTGATCACCATCCGCAGGTACTTGCTGACCGAGACCCCGGGGATCGAGACCGGGTACTGGAAGGCCATGAAGAGGCCGGCGCGCGAGCGCTCGTCGGGGTCGGCCTCGGTCAGGTCCTCGCCCTTGAAGGTGATCGTCCCCTCGGTCACCTCGAGCGCCGGGTGGCCCATGATCGCGTTGGCGAGGGTCGACTTGCCCGAGCCGTTCGGGCCCATCAGGGCGTGAACCTTGCCCTTCTCCACGTCGAGGTCGAGGCCGCGGAGGATCTCCTTGTCCTCGGCGCTCACGTGCAGGTTGCGTATCTCCAGCTCAGCCAATTTCACTCCGTTTCTGGTTTTGGAAGGTCTGCCCGTCAGGCGGCCGTGCCGACCGGGGCCCGGCGCTCGCCGAGGGCGCCGGGACTGGCGAACTCCACCAGCTCGGCCAGCGTGGTGCCCGACAGGGCTTTGGTGACGCCGCCCTGCACGCGCGTCCAGAGCAGCTTGGTCGCGCAGGCGCGGTCGCCGTCGTCCTCGTGGGAGCAGAGCACTTTGCCGTCGGGCGAGTCGTGGAAGCACTCCATCGGGGCGATCTGCCCTTCCAGCGCCTCGACGACCGCGTCCATCGTGATCTCCTCGGCCGGCTTTGCCAGGCGGTAGCCGCCGTGCGCGCCCCGGGTCGAGGTGACGAGGCCCGCCTTGCGCAGTTTCGCCACCAGGTGCTCGAGGTAGGAGAGCGGCAGCCGCTCCGCCTCGGCGACGGCGCTGAGCGAGATCGGCATCGAGCCGGGCTGGCGGCCCAGCTCGACCATCAGGCGCACTCCGTACTCGGCTTTGGTCGAGAACAGCATCTCGACCAAATCCTACTGAAGCGGTCGGTTATACCGCTGCGCCGCCGCGACTCAGGGCTCGATCAGGCCGCGGCGGATCGCGTAGCGCACCAGCTCGACCCGGTCGCGCATGCCGAGCTTGCGCATCGCGTTGGCGCGATGGTTCTCGACCGTCTTCTCGGAGAGGTGGAGGATCTCTGCGATCTGCTTCGTCGTGTTCGCCTCGGCGACGAGCTTGACGATCTCCTCCTCGCGCGGGGTCAGCTCCTCCTCGCCGCTGGAGCCGCGCTCGAGCACGTCCTTGATCAGCGTCCGCTGGGCGTCCGGAGTGAGGAACGGCTCGCCGCGCTCGACCGCCCGGATCGCCGCCAGCAGGTCGGTGTCGGCCTGCGCCTTCAGCACGTAGCCGGAGGCCCCGGCCTTGAGCGCCTCGAAGAGGTAGCGCTCGTCGTCGTGCATGGAGAGGATCAGCACCGAGACGTCCGGTGCCTGGAGCTTGATCTCCCGCGTCGCCTGCAGCCCGGTCAGCTTCGGCATCTTCACGTCGAGGATCGCCAGGTCGGGACGCTCGCGCAGCGCAAGGTCGCGCGCCTCGGCGCCGTCGGCTGCCTCCGCCACCACTTCGATGTCGGCCTGGCGCTCCAGCAGCAGCCGGATCCCGGAGCGGACGATGCCGTGGTCGTCTGCGATCAGCACGCGCAGCATGCGGTGAGTCTGGCATTCGAGGGGGGCGAAAACGGTGGCCTTGGCGACTTACCTCTCGCATATGGGGAGGAAAGTCGCCAAGGCTGATGTGCGCCTGGCCGAGATCGCCGAGAAGCAGTACGGGGTCGTCGCGGTCGCCCAGCTGCACCGCCTTGGTCTTGACGAAAAGGCAATTCGCAGGCGGGTGGACGCAGGCCACCTTCATCGGGTGCATCGAGGCGTCTACGCCGTTGGGCACGTGGGCTTGTCCCCGAAGGGCCGATGGTTTGCCGCTGTGCTGGCGATTGGACGAGGGCCACACCGTGCTGGAAAGACCGTTCTCGAGTACTGGGGAGCTGCGGTAAGCCACCGGAGCGCGGCCGCGCTCTGGGAGCTCCTGCCCGTGTTGGAGGCCCCTACCGACGTCATTGTGGACGGAACCGGGGGACGTGCCGCGCGAGCGGGCATCCGCGTCCACCGTGCAATCTCCCTGGTCGCCGCAGAGGTAACGCTGCGTCACGGCATCCCGGTAACGAGTCCATTGCGAACCATCTCCGATGTTCGTCGTGCGACCGGGCGCGAGGCGGGGAAGGTGTCCGCTTGGGAGCTGCGCAAGGCAATCCGGCAAGCGAACGTGCTCGGCTTGCCGATCGACGCCGAGGACCAGGCGGATCGAACTCGCAGCGACCTGGAGACCGACTTCCTCACGATTTGCAGGCGTCATCGCTTGCCTCGGCCCGAGATCAACGTTCGCGTTGGTCCCTTCCTTGTCGATTTCCTTTGGCGGGAGGAGCGACTGGTGGTCGAAACGGATGGCTACCGATATCACCGTGGCCGTCTGGCCTTCCAAGACGACCGTGGTCGTGAGCTCGAGCTGATGCGGCTCGGTTACGGTGTCCTGCATCTCTCCGAAGCGCAGATCGACGAGGCGCCGAAGTCCGTGGGCGAGGTTCTCGGCGCCGAGCTCCGTAAGCGCCGTGATGCCTGAGGCGGTCGGCGGACGGGGTCAGCCCGGGACGGTGAGGCGCACGGTCGTGCCATGTCCAGGCCGTGACTCGATCGCCAGCTCGCCCCCGATCAGCAGTGCCCGCTCCCGCATCCCCTCGATCCCCAGGCCGCCCTCGGACTCGTCGAAGGCGAAGCCGCGGCCGTCGTCGGCGATCTCGAGCGCCACGCCCCCGTCTTCGCGCCGCCGCAGGAACACCGAGATCCGCTCGGCGCCGCTGTGGCGGGCGGCGTTGGAGAGGGCCTCCTGCGCCACCCGGTAGACGACGAGCTGAGCGTCGTCGGCGAGGGCGGAGAAGTCGCCCTCCGCCGCGAGCTCGGCCTCGACCTCACCACGCGCGAGCCGCTCGACCTGTCCCGCGATCGCCGCCGCGAGGCCGAGGTCGTCGAGCGCGGTGGGCCGCAGCTGGCGGGCCAGCGAGAGCAACTCGCGCATCGCCTGGTTGGCCAGGGCCTTGGTCTCCGCCAGTTCCCCCTCGAGCTCGGGCGGCGCGGCCTCGCGCGCCGCCTCCAGTCGCAGCAGCAGCCCGGTCAGCGACTGGTTGACCTCGTCGTGGAGGTCGCGGGCGACCCGGGCTCGCTCCTCCTCCTGCGCCTGCAGGGCGGCGCTTCCGGCGCGGCGGCGCTCGGCCTCCAGCCGCTCCATCATCCGCAGGAAGGCGAGCTCGATCCGCTCGACCTCCTCCGTCTCGCCGATCCCGTCGATCGAGCGGGGGAGAACCGGGCCCGGGCGGCTCAGGTCGAC
>DASUIY010000164.1:0-4065 GCA_036279555.1 Solirubrobacterales bacterium
GCTCCTCGGGAACGCCGAGCATGTTGATGCCGAGCTCGTTGGCCTGGCCGAGCAGCTCGTCGGGCGTGGAGCGGTCGAAGTCGGCCTGTTTGGCGGCGGGCCGGACCTTCGCCTCGGCGAAGTCGCGGACGCCTTCCTGCAGCATCTGCTGCTCGTCGTCGGGCGTGATGTCGAAGAGGCTCCGCGGCTTGCCCGGCGCCTGCCTGGCCGGGCCGGTGAGCTTCTGTGCCGCCTTGAAGGTGCGCCCGGCGACGGTCGCCGACCGGAACCCGTTCTTGGTCCCGCCGTAGAGCGTCCGCTCGACTCCCTTGCGGATGCGGAGCCGGTCGAGCAGGTCCGAGCCCGCCAGCCGGCCCAGCCAGCGCAGGCCGAGGCCCATGCTGCGCTCGGCCACGCCCTTGTCTTCTGATGCGGTGGGCATCTCTACTTCCTCTCGTCTTTGGGTTTTGCCTCGAGCAGCTCGATTCGGCCGTCGAGGTGCGGTGTGCCGCACTTTGCGTCGCGCACCGCGAAATCGATCCGGTCGTCCTGCGTGGCGGCGGCGAGCTCGACCCTGCCCGGGAGCAGGATCGGCTTGCGGAAGCGAACGTCCACGGCAAAGGCGTCGGGTAGGCGGCTCTCCAGTGCTGCAAGGCAGCGGGCCTTGGTCCACATGCCGTGTGCGATCGCCCGCGGGAAGCCGAGCGGCTTCGCGGTCAGCGCGTGCATGTGGATCGGGTTGCGGTCGCCCGACACGGCCGCGTACCGCCGCCCGAGGTCGCCCTCCAGCTTCCACACCGCGCTCGCCGTCAGCTCGTCCTCTTCGCTTTGGGTCTCCTCGGCGGGGGTTTCGGCCGTGCCGCCGCCGCGGCGGAGCATGGTGCTGGTGCTCTCCCAGATCACCTCGCCGTCGATGCTCGCCTCGGTCACCAGCGAGAAGGTGCGGCCCTTGGGGTGGGGCTCGAGCTTGGTCGGCCGGACGCGGATCGTCAGCGCCTCGCTGACGTCGATCCGGCTCCGCTGGACGATCCGGTTCTCGACGTGGACGAGGCCGACGGCGCCGAAGGGGAAGCCGCCATCGGCGATCACCGCCATGTGCAGCGGGAAGGCGAGCACGTGCGGGTAGGTGGGGGGGAGGTGGTCGCGCAGGCCGAAGCCGCAGACCCTGGCGTAGGCGGCGACCTTCTCGGGGTCGGGCTGCATCCCGGCCAGCTCCAGCTCGATCTCGGGGATCTCGCTGCCGCGGCCGGGCACGAAGGGCAGCAGCGAGGCGCCTGGGATCATCGGCGCCGCGGCGCGCGCGTAGAGCGGCAGGATGCTGGGCGGGTCTTGGAGCGTGCGGGTTTCCATCAGGCTCCCAGCAGGCTCTGGCCGCAGACGCGGACGACGTTGCCGTTGACGCCGGTCGAGGCCGGGCTGGCGAACCAGGCGATCGTCTCGGCGACGTCGACCGGCAGCCCACCCTGCGACATGCTGTTCATCCGCCGTCCGGCTTCGCGGATCGGGATCGGCATCGCCGCCGTCATCTGCGTCTCGATGAAGCCGGGGGCGACGGCGTTGATCGTCGCCTTGCGCTTGGCCAGCTCCGGCGCCAGCGCTTCGACCATGCCGATCACGCCCGCCTTCGAGGTCGCGTAGTTGGTCTGCCCGGAGTTTCCGGCGACGCCGCTCATCGAGGAGACGCAGACGATCCGCCCGTTCTCGCGCAGCAGGCCGCGCTCGAGCAGCTCGTCGTTTATCCGCTCCTCGCTGGAGAGGTTGATCTCCATCAGCGAGGTCCAGCGGTCCTCGGGCATCTTCGCGATCGTGCGGTCGCGGGTGACGCCGGCGTTGTGGACGACGATGTCGACGCCGCCCGAGAGCCGGTCGGCGATCTGCCGGGGCGCGTCCTCCTCGGTGATGTCGAGCTCGATCGTCTCGGCGTCGAGCTCCGTGGCCACCTTTGCCAGGTCGCCGGCAAGCGCCGGCACGTCGAGCAGGACGAGCCCTGCGCCGTCGCGGTGCAGGGTGGCGGCGATCGCCGCTCCGATCCCCCGAGAGGCGCCGGTGACCAGGGCGATCTTGCCGTCGAGCGGCTGGGACCACTCGATCGCGGGCGCCTTGGCGACCGCGGGCCCGACCTCGATCACCTGGCCGGAGACATAGGCGGAGCGGGGCGAGAGCAGGAAGCGCAGGGTCGACTCCACCTCCCCCTCGGCGCCCTCGGCGACGTAGACCAGCTGCACGGCGATGCCGCGGCCGATCTCCTTGCCGAGCGAGCGGGTGAAGCCCTCGAGCGCCCGCTGCGCCGTGGCGGCCCGGACCGGCAGGCCGGCCGGAGGTGTGCCGAGCACGACGACCCGGCCCGAGGCCTGGACCCGCTTCGCGTTGGGGTGGAAGAAGCGCTGCAGCTCGACCAGCTCGGTCGAGTCGGAGATCCCGGTGGCGTCGAAGACGAGCGCCTTGACCGGGCTGTCGGACTTCTCGGGCGGCGGGGCGCCGACCTCGCCCAGCAGGCGCTCGACCTGCTTGCCGAGCCGCCCGCCGGGGGCGGCTCCGGAGAGGGCCGCCCCGGAGACGACCGGGGTGCCCGGCGCCTGGCGCTCCAGCTTGGCGGGCTGCGGCAAGCCGACGCGGGGGGCGACGAACCGGCCCGGCGGCGAGTTGACGACGCGCGAGTAGAGGTCGCTCACGACGCACCCCCCGGTCCCTCGAGGAACGCGACGACGCCCTGGCCGCCTGCCGCGCAGATGCTGATCGCACCGCGCCCCGAACCGCGCTCGTGCAGCGCCTTGGCGAGGCTGGCGACGATCCGCCCCCCGGTCGCGGCGAAGGGATGGCCGGCGGCGAGCGAGCCGCCGTTGACGTTGAGCCGCTCGCGGTCGATCGCCCCGAGCGGCTTCTCGCGGCCGAGGCGGTCGCGGCAGAAGCGCTCGTCCTCCCAGGCGCGCAGCGTGCAGAGCACCTGGGCGGCGAAGGCCTCGTGGATCTCGTAGAGGTCGAAGTCCTGCAGCGAGAGGCCGGCACGGTCGAGCATCGCCGGCATCGCGTAGGCGGGTGCCATCAGGAGCCCCTCGCGCTTGTGCACGTGGTCGATCGCCGCGGTCTGGCCGTCGGCGAAGTAGGCGAGGACGGGAAGGTCGCGTTCCCTCGCCCACTCCTCGCTGGCCAGCAGAACCGCGGAGGCGCCGTCGCTGAGCGGCGTCGAGTTGGCCGCGGTCATCGTCCCCTCCTCGCCGCCGAAGACGGGGCCGAGCTTGGCCAGCTTCTCCTCGGAGGAGTCGGGGCGCAGGTTCTGGTCGTGCTCGAGACCGAGGTAGGGGCTGACCAGGTCCTCCATGAAGCCGCGCTCGTAGGCGGCGGCGAGGTTGTGGTGGCTGCGCACCGCGAGCTCGTCCTGCTCGGTGCGGCCGACTTCCCACTCCGAGGCCATCACCGCGCAGTGCTCGCCCATCGAGAGGCCGGTGCGCGGCTCCTCGTTGCGCGGGATCGAGGGGACGACGTGGCTGGGGCGCAGGCGGGTCATCTGCCGCACCCGCCCCCAGGTCGACTTCTCCCGGTTGGCGTCGAGCAGCACTTCGCGCAGGTCCTCGTTGAGGCCGATCGGCGCATCGGAAGTGGTGTCGGCCCCGCAGGCGATGCCGGCGTCGATCTGGCCGAGGGCGATCTTGTTGGCGACGAGGATCGTCGTCTCCAGCCCGGTGCCGCAGGCCTGCTGCACGTCGTAGGCGGGGGTCTCCGGCGCCAGCCGCGTGCCGAGCACGCTCTCGCGGGTCAGGTCGCGGTCGCGCGAGTGCTTGAGCACGGCACCGCCGGCCACCTCGCCGAGGACCTCACCCTCGAGGCCGAAGCGAGCAACGAGCCCATCGAGCGCAGCGGTGAGCATGTCCTGGTTGGAAGCACGCGAATAAACGGAATTCGAGCGTGCGAACGGAATCCGGTTGCCGCCGATGACGGCGACCCGGCGAGGCTTATCGATCAAGGAAGGTCAACCTTTCGTTACAGGGATCGATGCACAGATTAACGAGACATCGATTTATGTCAACGTCAGCGTGACCCCTCGCACACCTGTCCCGGGCCGGTGAGAGGGGAGCGGCGGGGTGCCTC
>DASUIY010000165.1:0-3872 GCA_036279555.1 Solirubrobacterales bacterium
GGCCCGCGCCTACGTCGTCGTCAACCCGGTCGAGCATCCGGGTGACGACTCTCGGGCCTACTACGCGCTCGCCAAGTCGCTCTACACCGAAGGCAGCTTCGGCGGCAGCGAATTCAAAGACCCCAGCGACTGGTCGCCGGGAGCGCCGCTGCTCTACGCGGCCAGCTTCTACGCCACCGGGGGCGCCCGCGAAGGGACGGCGCGGATCGTCGAGGCGCTGATGGGGGTGGCGGCGATCCTCGTCGTCTTCGCGCTTGGCAAGCGCCTGGCCGAGGCAGCCGGGGGGCGGGCAGGAGATGCGAGCTCGACCACCGGGCTGCTGGCGGCGTTCGCGGTCGCCGTCTACCCACCGTTCATCCACTCGACCGGGGAGCTGATGAGCGAGCCGCCGGCGATCCTCACCCTCCCGGCTGCCGTGCTGGCCTTCCTCTGGGCGAGCGAACAGGAGCGATTGCGCGCCTGGCTGGTTCCCGGCGTCTTGTTCGGGCTGACGGCGATGTTCCGGCCCGAGTACCTGTTCGTCGGCATTGCCTTCGTCGCCCTGGCGGGGATTCGCGTCGGCATGTCCCGTGGTTGGCGGCCGGGCCTCGGCGGCGCCGGCCTGCTGCTCGCGGCGCTGTTGCTGCCGATCGCGCCCTGGACGATCCGCAACGTCGACGTGCTCGATCGGGTCGTCCCGATCTCCACCGGCAGCGGCAAGGCGCTCTACGTCGGCACCTTCCTCCCCGCCGACGGCGAATACCAGCGGGTCAAGGCGATCCTCGTGCGCCGTTACCTGCATCGCGACCTGGATCCGCACTCCCAGGCACTCGAAGACGTGAACCCTACGCCCCTCTTCGACCGCGTCGCCGAGCGCTATCCGGAGCTGCCGCGGGACCAGGCGCTGGGCAAGATCGGCAAGGAGAACCTCTCCCGCTACCTCGGCGAGGACCCGGTGGGCTACGCCGCGATGACCGCGCGCAAGACCTGGCGAATGTGGAGCTCGGGGATCGGCGAAGCGATGAGCAGCACCGCGGGACGGGTCGTGCAGATGCTGGTCGTGGTCCTGGCGATAGCCGGGCTCGGCGTGCTCGCCTGGCGCCGGCGCTGGTGGGAGCTGGCGGCTACGGCGACGCCACTGGCGCTCGTGACCGCGGTCGGCGCCGCCTCCCTGGCGGCGCCGCGCCGCAACGAGGTGCTGATGACGCTGGTCTTTCCACTTGCCGCGGCGGCGCTCTCACGGGGGACCGCAGCCCTATTGTCCAGCCCACGATGGCGCTCTACGCAGGCATCTTCCCCGCCGAACTGACGGCGCTGCGCAGCGCCGGCCTGGTCGCCGCGGTCGCGCTCGTCGCCTACGCGGTGCTGCGCCGCCGCACGCTGCGCAACGTCGACGTGCTGATCCTGATCGCCGCGGGGCTCGGGCTGGCGCTCGTCTCGGGCACCGAAATCACCGACAAGCTGCTCTCCGCCTTCTCCTTCGAGAAGGGCAACGGCGGCCGCATCCTCGGCCTCGCCGTCTTCTCGATCTTCATCCTCTTCATGCTCGTGCTGCGGGCGCTCTCGCAGGCGGCGCGCAACGCGCGCCAGCTCTCCGCCGTGCTCGAGGGGCTGGCCTGGGAGGAGTTCCGCCAGGCCGGCCTGCCCGAGCGCTTCCGCGGCAAGGTCGCCGTCCTCGTCCCCGCCTACAACGAGGCCGAAAACGTCGGCTACGTGCTCGACCTGATGCCGGGCGAAGTCTGCGGCACCCCGATCGAGGTGCTCGTGGTCGACGATGGCTCGCGCGACGGCACCGCCGACGTGGCGGCCGAGCACGGCGCGGTCGTCGCTCGCCATGTGATCAACCGCGGCGGGGGCGCGGCGCTGCGCACCGGCTACCGCCTGATGGTCGAATCGGGCGCCGAGGTCGTCGTCACGCTCGATGCCGACGGGCAGCACCTGCCCGCGGAGATGGAGCGCCTGGTCAAGCCGATCCTCGACGGCGAGGTCGACGTCGCCCACGGCTCGCGCGTGCTCGGCCAGGCCGACCGCAACCACCTGTCCCGCGAGCTCGGGATCGTCTTCTTCAACCGGCTCGTCTCCGCCATCACCCGCACCAAGGTGAGCGACTGCTCCAACGGCTACCGCGCCGTGCGCACCACCGTCCTTCCCCAGCTCGTCCTGCGCCAGGAGCAGTTCCACACCTCCGAGTTCATGATCGAGGCGATCAAGCGCGGGATCCCCGCCAAGGAGGTCCCGATCACGGTCGAGCGCCGCCTCCACGGGCATTCGAAGAAGCCGGCCGTGGTTCGCTACGGCCTCGGCTTCGCCAACGCGATCGTCAGGACCTGGCTGCGGTAGAAGACAGCGAAGCCGTCCTCACCCTCGATATATGTGGGCTGAGGCGGATTCGCAACACCTACCGGACGCCCGGATGGCGAACCTCTGCTGGGTCGGGCAGGTAGAGGTCGGTGCCGCAGCGGGGGCAGACCTGGACGTAGAGCTTGACCGCCTTGTGGCAATTGGGGCACTGGCGTTCGGGTTCGTCCTTCTCGGAGCGGTAGAGGATCACGGCGATCAGGCCGAGCGGGGGCAGGACCATGCCGATCAGCAGCCAGAGCCAGAACGAACTGCCCTTGCCCCTGCCGATGATCGCGGTGGCTAGGCCGAAGAAGAAGGCGATGACGAGGTACTCGAGTCCCACGGGCCTATTGTCGCCTCCAGGGGCTTCGGATGTCCGATCGAACCGACCTCGGAGATGTCGCGGCGGAAGGGCAGGCTGGCCGTCCAGTCGATCACCGCGCGAGCCTTGCGGGCAGCGCCCGGGATCTGGCTCATGTGGTAGGTCCGAGCCATCCACCAGGCGGGGAAGCCGCGGAAGGTGCGGCTGCCGACCTTCCCCACGGCCTTGTAGCGACCGAGGTTGACGAAGGCGGCGCTGCCGCGATAGCCGAACGGGCGGGGGCTGCCGATGCCGAGCTCGGCGGCGATGTTGCGGGCCGCCACCGGACCCTGTCGCACCGCGTGCTGCGCGGTCGGCGGGCAGAGACCGCCACGTGGGTCGGGAGCGGCGGCGCAGTCGCCGATCGCCCAGACCGCGTCCATGCCTCGAACGCGCAGATGGTCGTCGACGGGGACGCGGCCGCGCTCGTCGAGCGGGACCGAGAGCTGGCGCAGGCTCGGGTGCGGCGCCACGCCCGCGGTCCAGACGACGGTCCGAGTGGGCAGGGTCTCGCCGGTGGCGATGCGGGCGCTGTCGGCCCGCACCTCCTCCAGGGTCGTGCCGAGGCGGATGTCGATGCCGCGGCCGCGCAGCTCGCGCAGCGCGTAGTCGGCCAGCTCGGCGTCGATCTCGGGCAGGACGCGGTCGGCGGCCTCGACCAGCACCCAGCGCATGCCGTGAAGGCGAGCCCGTGGGTAGCTCTCGATCGCGTCGGCGGCAAAGTCCTGCAGCTCGGCCAGGGCCTCGAGGCCGGCGTAGCCGCCGCCGACGAAGACGTAGGTGAGCAGCTCCTCGCGGCGGGCCGGATCGTCGGTCGCGTTGGCCGCCTCCAGCGTCTCGATCACGTGGTTGCGCAGCCAGATCGCATCGGCGAGGCTCTTGAACCCGATCGCGTGCTCGGAAAGGCCCGGCACCGGCAGCACACGCGAAACCGAACCGAGCGCGAGCAGCAGCTGGTCGTAGGGAAGCTGCTCGGACTCGCCCTCGCGGGTGCGCAGCTCGACCGTCTTCGCCACCGGGTCGTGGCCGGCGATCGATCCCAGCCGCAAGTACGTCCGGTCGAGGATCTCCCGCAGCGGCGTGACCACGTGCCGCGGCTCCAGCGTCCCCGCCGCAGCCTCGGGCAGGAACGGCGTGTAGAGCAGGAAGTTGACGTCGTTGACGAGCACCAGCCGGGTCGACTGCCGCGGCA
>DASUIY010000166.1:0-4071 GCA_036279555.1 Solirubrobacterales bacterium
CGACCCGGTTGACGGTGACGTCATAGGCCATCAGGAACTTGGCGTTGACGGTCTTTGCCGCGTCCATCGTCACCGTGCACTGGCGGCCGTTGACCCCGCCTTTTTCGCAGCCTTTCCAGCTGACGAAGGTGGAGCCCGCCGAAGGCGATGCGGTCAGGGTGACTTTCTGGTTGGTTTCGAAGGAGGCTTTGCAGGTGCCGCCGCATTCGATCCCCGCGGGGTTGGAGGCGACTGTGCCTGAGCCGGTGCCTTCCTTGACTACGGTGAGCTCGGGGCCTGCGGGGCCTTCTTCGCAGGCCGCTCCCCCTTCGGCCGCCGTGCCTTCCTCGCAGAAGGTCGCGGTGACTTTCGGGTTTTCACCGCTGCCGGTGAAAGTGAAGACAAAGCACTTTTCCCAGTTTTTTTCCGCTTGTTCTTTGTTTTCCGCTTCGCCCTCAAACGTCTGACAACTACCGAGGAAGAATTTGTTACCGTTTTCCACTGTCCAACCGGCAAATTCGGAACCGGGGCTCGGGACCGCCGCCATCGTGACCGCCGCGATTCCAGGGCCGAATCCTTCTTCTTCCTGTTCCTCCATTTCGGTCGTGCAGGTGCCCGTCTGCGGCCCGGGCGACGCGTAGCTGCATGCCAGCGGCGGGACGCCTTTGTAGATTTCCGGGTTTGGTTCGATGGCATTCAGCCCTTCGGCGCTGTTGACTTCGCCGGCGCCATTGCCGTTGAGTTCGAGCGTCAGCGTCTCCGCAAACGCCTGCGCCGCCGGCACCAGCATCAGAGCCCCCACCGCGGCGAGAAGGATGGTCAAACGTCTCACTAGCTCTCTCCTTGTGATTCGAGCCCCTGCCGGCCCGCTCCCGGCAGACCTAGGCGACTCGGTTTCCCTGTGGCTTCCCCAACGGTCGCTTCGCCTGAAACGTCCCGTACATGAAGCAAAGCGATTGAAACACGTTGCTGTTGGGGCGTCAAGGAAAGGGGCGTGCTCTCAATGAGCTCGCGGGAGCGACTGGCGCCCAGGGGATCGGCTTAGGAATGGGAAATTAACTTGGGTACCGGGGCGGTATCCGGTATCCCGCCCGCCTGTCTGACTGCCGTCAGTCCCGCTTCAGATCGGGCGTGAAGAACCGGGTGAAGAACCTGCTGTGCCGGCAGATGAGCCTGGAGACGGCAAAGCCGGCGAGGACGAAGGCGAACAGGACCGCGAGGCTCACCATGTAGTCGCCATGGGGAAACCAGTAGTCGGTGACGCCGAGGGCGCCGAAGACGATCGTCGGCCCGAGCAGCATGATCGTGAGGCGGCTGACCGCCGCGTTCAGCGCGTCGGTTGCCTGCTGGGCTTCGGCGATCGCTTCCTGGTTCTGCCGCAGGGCGACGACCGTTCCGGCGACGTGGTGGGAGGCGGCGTGCTCACGCGCTGCGAAGAAGCTGCCCTGCAGGCGCTGCTGCTGCCGGTCGAGCTTGTCCAGCGCCTCGTCCAGGGAGTCGCGCAGCGACCGGTACAGCTCCTCGTCGTGGCCACCGTCGGGAAGCGAATCGAGGGTGCGCTCGAGATCGGCGCGGACGTCGGCGGCAGCCAGCTCCAACTCGTCGACGCCGGTGTTCAACTCGGCGAGATCGAAAGCGAGGCGATCGAGCGCGACGTGGATCTCGCCCTCGTCTTCGAGGGGGAAGGTGTCTTCGGCGGCCCGGCCGAGCACCTGGGCGCGGCGAGCCGCCGACTGGATCGCCACCTCGACCAGAACGCTGCCCAGGGCCGCCCCGTGGTCGGGGAGGGACAGCCGTTCCCAGCGCGGCTCCATCCGCTGGACGACCCGATCGGCATCGTCGCGGGTCGCCCCGTCGACGGGCGAGGCGAACACCCAGGAGCTGTCGGCGGCGACGGCCCAGCGCTGCCGGTGCCGCTCGGGATCGGGCCAGAGGGGCACCACGCCGATCCGCTCGCGACCGGTGAGGCCGGGGCGCAGCGCCTCGTCGGAGTTCTGTCCCAGCTCGACGCGTTGCAGGCAGCGCTCGAGCGCGTCGAGCCGCTCCGGCGAGAGCTGGGGGGCGAGCAGGCGGACGGCCTCGAACGTGCGCGATCGCTGCGACTCGGAGAGCTTTTCGCGGGGCACGCAGATCAGGCAGAGCCTTTTCGCCGCTTCGGCGACGCTCGCCTGCCTCTGGCCCCCTTGCCCCGCAAAGACCTTCGACGGCTTTGCGCCAGGCGACCAGGCCGTTAGCGCGAGGACCGTCTCGCGCAGATCCTCCCGTACTGCGTCGAACTGCCCGTCGTCGAGCTTCAGGGTTAGCCTCTGATTGAGGCCACGATCGAGAGCCTGCTTGAGGGTCTTGCGAATCTCGGGGACCGGATGGACCCCGACGTCGAGGAGCGCGGATTCGAACGCATCCGCTTCCTCTTCCCTGCTCTCCCGATCCTCGTCCGCGATCCCGGTCCAGACCATGTCGATCGATTCGAGCAGCGTCGACAGGCTCCGCTCCAGGGAACGGTCCTCGTTTTTGAGGACTTCCTCCCGCTGCCTCGCGGCCGCCAGGCGCATCCTCTTCGCCGGAGCCGCCATCAGGCTCAGCCCGCCCGCAGCCGCTCCGCGTGCCAGGAGCGATATACGGCCTCCTCGACCTCGCCGACCAGGGGCTCCCCATCGAGCGCACCGCCGCGGGCGTCCACCAAGACGAAGCGATCGCCGAGGGCCCCGAGGGTCGCGGTGGTCTCCTGCCGGTGCTCCTCCTCCCCGGGCAGCCACCAGCCCCGGCCGAACACCGGCCGCGAGGAGAACCGCCCGGGCCAGCGGGCGCCGGCGAAGCTGGCCGCCCGTCGCTCGTTGATGGCCCCGAGATCGAGCGAGGCGCGAAACCGGCGCGCGCTGGACAGCGTGCCAGCCAGCCAATCGAGCGGCCGCGGCCGCGAAAGCACCCAGAGGGAGCCGGCGTCGCCGGGCAGCCGGTCGAGCCTGAGGGCGCTGGCCGGTCGGGAGACGAAGTCCTGCGGGGCGTCGCCGATGACCCGGCACCACGTGGTGGTGACGACCACCCCCTCGGCTCGGGCCGTCTGGCGCCCGGCCACCCAGCCGACGCAGGTGACCTTCGGGTCGTCTTCGCCGCGCGGGAGCGGGCACCAGACGGGAAGTGGCCGAAGCTCCGCCACCGAGTTCTCCTCGACGGCGCGGGCCTCGACCTTCGTCTCGACCAGGACGGCCGCGGCAGCGCTCATGCGCCGAGGCTGTCGTTGGTGAACACGTATCCGATCCGGTCGAGGTGACCGGCGGCATTCGGAGCCGGGCCGCCGTCGACTTCAGGCGACAGCCAGAAGGCGGGAACCACCACACGCTCCAATATCGTCCGCACGGCGTGCTCGACCTCGAGCAGGGAGGGCGGCAGAAGCGTGAGGCTCGAGCGGCCGTGCAGCGGGAGAGGGCGCCCGCCGGCCACCGGCTTCGCCAGGGGAACCCGGTCGAGATGGGGCGCCCCCAGGCGGAGGAGCTGCCACCAGGCAGCGAGCATCGGGCACGACCAGACCTGCTCGCCGTGAGCCGCCGTCGACCACAGCTCGACGTCGAGAGGGATGCCATGCGCCCGCGACCCGGTGACGCGGACCGGGACGATCCTCGCCTCACCCGGCTCCTCGTTCAGCTCGGCCGCGCTGAGCCGCGTCGTCGAGGGACGTCCCGGCTCACCGTTGGCCAGCCAGCGCGCGCGCTCGGCGAGCACGTCGACGGGCGGTAGGCGCACGGCGGTCCCCAGGGCCCCGGCAAGCCCCAGGTCCACCTCGCCTGTGAAGCGGTCGACCATGCGCCCGATCGAGGCCGCGCACTCCGTCTCGCGGACGAGATGGTCGAGGGGAAGGCCGGTGGCCAGCCAGGCGTCGCGCAGCCTTCCTTCGAGCTCGTCCCCGTCGGAGCGGGGATCGGTGTCGTCGACGAGCATGCAGACCGACCAACTCCGCTGATGCCGGTCGAGCGAGGCGGCGATCGCCTCGACCCAACGCGCCTCCCGCTCCGCGTGGCGCGCCAGGGCGGCCGGCGCCGACTCGGTCCGGTAGACGTGCATCACCTCGATCGAGACGTCGACCGGGGAGTCGGG
>DASUIY010000167.1:0-2736 GCA_036279555.1 Solirubrobacterales bacterium
TTCCTTTCTCTCCTGCTCCTTTAACGAGTGAGACCCCGGTTTTGGAAAGTAGGGCCGAGATTCCCGCTACTGGAGATAGCGCCGGAAGCGTTTCAACGCATCCTGGACCGTTGTGTGGCTGTAGCCGCAACGCTTGGCGACGGTCCTGCTCGAGGGGAACCCGGACTCTTCGTCCGCGATGTCCAGGTAGTCAGTGACGACCTGGACCGCGACTTCGTCGCCCTCTTCGATCGCGATCGCCAGTCCTCGCTTGACCTGGTCGTTGCTTTCGAAGCGTTCGAGGAGGCGGTCGGCGAGCTCGTCCTCGACCGACTCGTCGTCGAGGGGTTCCTCGCGGACACGCCTGAGCTGGTCGATAGCGAGGTTCCTTGCGGTGCGGCGCAGCCATGCCGAGGCGTTGTCTAGAGCGCGGCCCTGACGCCGGCTCTCCTCAAGCAGGCGCGCCACCGCCTCGTCGGCGATTTCGCACAGTTCAGCTGCCCCGAGATAGGAGTAGCGAACGAAGAGCAGCATGAGCAGCCCCGACCGCACGTGCTCGCGGTCTGCATCGTGTGGTTGTGCACCGTCAGCTGCGAATGTGCCACTGAGGCGATGCGCGGAATCCTTGAAGTTGCCGGATCTGCCGGAGTGCACGGCCATCTTCAAAGCCTCGGCGATGCGGCCTGGAAGCAGTCGACCGCCCCGGGGAAGGGGAGATCCAGCCTACGACGGAGAGGGCGGGCAAGGGCAGAGCCCGCAATGATGCGTTGGCGTAGCTGGATTTTCTGCTCGCCGGTCAATCCCGTGCCGATGCGTATCGTCGGTAACCCTCATTCCCGCGGCATGGCAGTGTACTCGTATCATTCTTATATAGGCCCCTATAGAGACCAATAAGCCTCGCTCGCTCTGTGTAGCTAACGGATATTTGAGCAGCATCGTGGTGACGCCGAAGGCGCTGAGCACGGCGATGCCGGGGGAGGATCTTTTGCTGGGGGTACTCAGCCGGTCTCCGGCTTGGCGGTTAGCTCCGAACCCTGGCGTGGTTCGAGGCTCTCCAGCTGCATTCGGATCTCCCGCAGCTCGGAGAGGATCTGATCCTCCTTTGCCTCGGCCTCTCGCTGGCCCTGAACGAAACGGTCGGCGATGAAGGCGGTGAGCAGTGCCACGAAGCCGATGCCGACGAGCATGATCGCCATAGCGATGACCCGTCCCCCGTCCGTCGTGACTTCAATATCGCCATAGCCAACCGTGGTGACGGTCGTCGCAGCCCACCAGACGCCGTCCCAAGTCGTTAGGTGCTGATTCTTCTCGAGACTTGCAAACACAGCACCGCCCACCACGACGGTTCCCGCGGCGGTAAGTGCGGTGTACTTGATTCCCTCGAGCGACAGGATTCGGCGAAGGCTGAAGATGCGGACCAGCCGCAGGAGTCGCACGAGCCGGAAAACCCGCCCCGCCTGCCACGCGGCGGGTGCAAAGGGAGGCGTGAGGACCGTGACCGCTAGATCGAGGATGTGCGTGCGAATCCAAGTTCGCCTCCGCGGAACCACCCAGAGCATCACCACAACCTCGGTGGCGAAGGTGAGCCAGGTTCCCCAGTTCAGCACCGTTCCGATGACTTGCCATGGCTGGGTGAGGTGCGACTCTTGAATGGCGAGAATCGGAATCGTCAGTAGGGCAGCAACGACTACCGGCCATTCGAACCGCCGCTGGATACGTTCGCTCCGCTCGTCCACGCTGCCCGATTCGACGGTACGCGCTGGTTTCCCGCCAAAAACGCAATCGGCCTGCCGAAGCAGGCCGATTGCAAGGGACTGCCGTCGAACGGACGACCCACCCTCACGAAGTATCTGAAGCTTAGCGCCCCGGGCGGGATTCGAACCCGCCAGTCCCACTTCGTGAGGGTGGGATCCACATCCGATGGCCGGGGCGTCACCGCTCTCGCGGCCCGGCCGACGCTATCTCCCACGGACGCACATATATTGCGCTGCAAAGCGAGCGAATTACGCGCTATCTCGAGGCCCGCGCCCGCTAGTGCCGGAAGTGCCGGTGCTTGGTGAAGACCATCGTCACGCCGGCGGCCTCGCAGGCCTCGATCACCTCGGCGTCGCGCTTGGAGCCGCCGGGCTGGATCACCGCGGTGGAGCCGGCTTCGATCGCCAGCTGGGGGCCGTCGGCGAAGGGGAAGAAGGCGTCCGAGGCGACGGCGGAGCCGGCGAGCAGGGCGTCGGCGTCCTCGCGCGCGTCGCGGCACTTCTCGACCGCGAGCCGGACCGAGTCGACGCGGCTCATCTGGCCGGCGCCGATCCCGATCGTGGCGCCGTCCCTGGCGATCACGATCGCGTTGGAGCGGACGTGGCGGACGACGGTCCAGGCGAAGAGCATGTCGCGCCACTGCTCCTCGCTCACCTCCGCCTTCGTCACAACCTCCATCAGCTCCCGCGGCTCGGGGTCGCCGTCGCGGTCCTGGATCAGCAGCCCCCCCAGCACCCGCTTGACGTCGCGTTCGCCCGAGTCGCGCTGGCGGCGCTCCTCCTCGCAGAGGATCCGGATCGCCTCCTTCTGCTGCAGGACGGCCAGCGCCCCGTGCTCGTAGTCGGGCGCGATCAGCACCTCGACGAAGTTCTTGTGGAGCTCCTCGGCGAGCGCCTCGCTGACCGGCCGGTTGAAGGCGATCACGCCGCCGAAGGCCGACATCGGGTCGCAGGCCAGCGCCTTTTCGTAGGCCTCCAGCGAGTCGCCGCCGATCGCCACCCC
>DASUIY010000168.1:0-6737 GCA_036279555.1 Solirubrobacterales bacterium
CTTCGCTTCTACAACTACGACCGAGTCCACCACGGTCGCCTGACGGACGGCCAGATCCCGGCGGACATCGTCTACGGTGCCCGCAAGATGGAGGTCAGATGAGCCTGGGGTGTCGGCACATCTTGGAGTCGCTCCACTCTAAACACCGCTCAGGGCGAGCCCCGACAGGGGTGGAGCGTCTTGTACTTTTTCGCGATCGCCGCCCCAGGCGACAGCCATCCCCGCCCCTCGAAAAAGTTAAGCGGAACCCCTGTCGGGGCTCGCCCTAAACGGTCGAACGCCGCTTCAGGTCATCGAGCAGCTCTTGGGGCAACCCCGCGACCTCGTCGAGGTCGTCGACCGAGCCGAAGCGGCCAAGTCGCTCGCGGTGGGCGAGCAGGCGGGTCGCCTGGGTGACCGAGAGGTTCTCGGCTCGGAGCTGCTCGAAGGTGACCGAGTTGAGCTCGATCTTGCCGCTGCCAGACGCGGCCGGCGGCGTTGGCTGAGGCGGCTCCGGTGCCGGGGGCGGCGCGGGCGGCTGGGGGGCCGGGGCCGGGGGGCCGGGTGCAGGCGAAGGCGCCGGCGGCTCGGGCGCGGGGGGTGGAACCGGTTGCGGCGCCGGTGGCTCGGGAGCCAGGGGCGGCGCGGGCTGGGGAGGCGGCGGAGTGGGCGGCTGGGGCGCGGGGGGCTGGACACCCTGACCCTGAACCGACTGGATGACGGCCTGCTCGGCTTCGGCGGCGCGACGCTCGGCTTCGCGTGCCCGCTCCTCCGCCTGCGCGACGCTGTCGCGGATCTCGCGCAGCCTCCGCTCTCGCTCCTCCTCCTCGGACTTCAGCTTTGCCAGGCGCTCGGCCTCGGCTGCACGGCGCTCCGCCTCCCTGGTCCGCTCCTCGATCTGGCGCAGGCGCTCCTGCGCCTCGGCCATCGCCCTCTCCTGCGCTTCGCGTTCCTGCTGAAGGCGCTGCTCGGCGGTCTCGAGACCCGCACCCGGGGCGGTCGGCGGTGAGCCGGGCTGGAAGGCCTCCATCGACTGGGTCGCCTGCCCTCCCTGGGCGGCGGCGGTGCGCTGCTCGGCTTCGCGCTGGAGCCGTTCGGCCTCAGCTATGCGGCGGTCGGCCTCGGCACGAATGCGCTCCTCCTCACGCTGGATCTCCCCCACCTTCGCCTGCACCCTCTGCTCGGCGGCGGCAGGGCCGTCGTAGCCGGGAGGCGCCCCCTGCTGCGGAGCCATCGCCGCCGGGGGGGGCGGCGCGACCGGGGGCTGCGGGGGAAGCGGTGGCGCGGGCGGCATCGCCTGCAGGGGCGGCGCCTGGGGCGCCGGAGCCGGCTGGGCCGGAGGGACGCCGGCCTGGGCGGCCTGGCTCGCCTGCTGAAGCTGTTCGCGCTCGTGGGCGGCCCTGGCCTCAGCCAGCTGCCGCTCTGCCTTCGCCGCGTCCTTGCGCGCCCGGCGCCCGGAGCGGCTGCGTCCACCGGGCGGGCTGAAGCGGCGTTCGGCGCGTTTCGTCGCCCGTTCTTCCCGCCTGCGCTTCGACTCCGCCTGGCGGCGCTTGCGATGCTCGACCCGCGCCGCGCGCTGCTGCTCGCGCGCCTGCTTGCGCTTCTCCTTGGCACTCGGCGCCACCCCGCCGACGACGGGAGGTGGCGGGGATGCAGCCGGAGGAGGAGCAGCCGCCGGGGCCTGCACGGCGGGCAGCTCGGCGGTCTGGGAAGTCGATGCGGAGGGGGATATGGGCCCGGCCGGCTGCTTTGGAGACATGGTGGACGGCGCCGGTGGGGCAGCCTGCCTCTTCGCCTTCTCCTTGCTGCGGCGCTGGGTGATGCTGACGACCAGAAGAAGCAGCAGGATCGCCGCCACGAGGCCGCCGACGAAGTACTGGATGTTGTCGCCGATGAAGTCGCCGGCTTCGCTCGGGAAAGAGGCCGCCTGTGCCTGAGCAGGGGCGATCAGGGCCACGACGATCGCCGACACCGGGAGTACCAGGGCAGAACGTGATCGCATGCCCCCGAAGCTACCTCATCCGGCTCTTGAATTCGCGCTCGACCTCACGGCGCACGTCGCGCTCGGCGATCTCGCGGCGGCGATCGCGCCCCTCCTTGCCGCGTGCCAGCGCAAGCTCGACCTTCGCGCGCGAGCCCTTGAAGTAAATCCGGGTCGGGATCAGCGTCAGCCCCTTCTCCGCCGTCTTGCCCACCAGCCGTTCGATCTCGGCCCGGTGCAGCAGCAGCTTGCGCGGCCGCTCGGGCTCGTGGTTCTCGCGGCTGGCCGGCTCGTAGGGCGGGATGTGGAGGTTGCGCAGCCATACCTCGCCCCGCTCTACGACCGCATAGGCGTCGCCCATCTGCGCCTTGCCGTTGCGCAGCGACTTCACCTCCGATCCCTGGAGGACGATGCCCGCCTCCATCTTCTCGACCGGTTCGAACTTCTGCCGGGCGCGGCGATTGGTGGCGACGTCGCCCGAAGCGGGCTCTCGCTTCTTCTTCGACTTCTTAGCCATCCCGCCCCCTCGACCGCTCAGACATCCGCGACCTCCAGGTCGACCCGGCCGCGGGACGCTTCGACTCCCGTCACCCGGACGGATATCGGATCGCCCAGCCGCAGGGCGGAGCCGGACTCGCGGCCGACGAGCGCCGTCTCGGTCTCGTTCAGCTCGAAGCGCTCACCGGCCATCGTGCGCGCCGGCACGAAGCCCTCGTAGACGTCGCCCAGCTCGCCGCCGAAGGCGGCGAAGGCGCCGGCCCGGACGACGCCCGACACCTCGCCCTCGAACGCGACCTCTGCGCCGCGCTCGCCGAGCTCGCGCTCCAGCAGGTAGGCCGCGCAGACGTCGTCGGCGCTGCGCTCGATCTTTGCCGACTCGCGCTCCCGCTCGCTCGAGTGCCAGGCAACCTCGCGCGCCTCGGCCGCCCGCGGCGCCTCCTCCCCCTCACCCAGCGTCGCCAGCAGCGCACGGTGCACCAGCAGGTCGGGGTAGCGGCGGATCGGCGAGGTGAAGTGGCAGTAGGCCTGGCTGCCCAGGCCGGCGTGGCCGCTGTTGCGATCGCTGTATGAGGCCTGCATCAGGGAGCGGAGCACGAGCGATGTATACGCCTCGCGGCCGTGCCCGCGCCGCGCCGTCTCCTCGATCACCAGCCGGCTCGCCTCCGCCGCGACCTCCCCTGCCTGGCCCGGAGCCAGGCCCTGTCGCAGCGGCGGAGTCGGCACCCCCAGCGCGTGCAGCTGCTCGATCAGGCGCTCGATCCGGCCGGGGTCCGGCTGGGCGTGCACCCGGTAGACGGCGGGCACCCGCTTGCGCTCAAGCAGCTGGGCGACCTGTTCGTTGGCGAGGATCATCAGCCGCTCGATCAACCGGTGGGACTCGGTCTGCGCCACCGAGCGGGCCCCGGCCACGTTCCCCTCCGCGTCGAAGCGGAACTCCGGCTCGAAGGACTCGACGTCGAGGCTGGTCGTCCCGCGATGCTCGCCCAGGGCCGCCGCCACCTCACGGGCCATCGCCAGCGGCTCGGCGACGTCCTCCGGCGGGGTCTCGCGACCGTCGAAGACCCGGTCGAGCTGGTCGTAATCCAGGCGTGCCCGGGAACGGATGCGGCTGCGGTAGAAGCTCGCCGACCGCGGCGTGCCGGACGGGCCGAGCTCGATCTCGGCCGTCACCGCAAGCCTCTCCACGCCAGGCGCCAGGCTGCACGCATCCTCGCTCAGGGCGCGAGGCAGCATCGGCTCGACGGTCCCCGGCACATAGGTGCTGTTGGCACGCCGGCGTGCCTCGAGGTCGAGCGGCGTGCCGGGCCGGACGTGGGCGGCGACGTCGGCGATGTGAATCCAGACGCGTGCCGCGTCGCCCTCCCGCCGCGCCGAGACCGCGTCGTCGAAGTCGCGCGCGGTCGCAGGGTCGACGGTGAAGGTCGGCAGCCCGGTCAGGTCCCGGCGGCGGATCCCGCTGCCCTCGGCGGCATCGGCGGCGCGTCCCGCTTCGACCTCGATCGAGGCGGGAAAGCCCCGGCGCCCGAGCTGCTCGGCGAGCAATGCCTCGACCGCCTCGCGGGCGTTCTTCGGCCGCGCTTTCTCCCGGCCCCGACCGCGCGCCCGCTGGCGAGCACGGTAATAACGCCAGTCGCGCTTGCTCATCAACACCCCTTCCGGTGCGCTTTATCCCCGATATAGGGGGGAAAGGCGCACCGGAAGCTCATCGTTCGGCGGCCAGGACCTTGAGGGCGCGGTCAAGCGCCTCGTCGCGCGCGGTCTGGGGCAGGTTGCGCACCCGGACGTCTGGATGGATGCCGCGGCTTTCGGCCAGGTTGACGCCGTCGGGGGTGAAGTACTCGCCGATCGTCAGCTTCAGCGCCCCGCCGTTGGAGAGGCCGATCTCCTGCTGGAAGACGCCCTTGCCGTAGGAACGGGTGCCGACAACGGTGGCATCGGCGTCGTCGGCAAGCGCCGCGGTGAGGATCTCCGCGGCCGAAGCCGTGTTGCGACCGATCAGGACGACCATCGGCACCGCCCTGAGGTTGCCGCCGACGGTCTTGTAGACGGCGTCCCCCTGGGTGCGCGACTCGGTGCGGACGACGACTTCGCCCTCGGGGAGGAAGACGCTCGCGGCGAGCACGGCCTCGTCGAGCAGCCCGCCTCCGTTCGCGCGCAGGTCGAGCACGATCCCTTCGACGCCCTTGCGCTCGAGCTTCTCGACCGCTTCGCGCAGCAGTGCGTGGACGCCTTCGCTGAAGGTGACCATGCGGACGTAGCCGAGCTTGCGCCCATCTACCTCCTTGACCGTGCTGGTCACCACCGGCAGCGCGATCTGGGCCCGGGTGATCTCCAGCTCGCGGACCCGCCCACCCGGCGTTCCGCGCACGCCGATCGTCACCTCGCTGCCTTCCGGGCCCTTGATCTTCTCGGTGGAGAACTCGCTGCTCTTGCCGGCAATCGACCTGCCGTCGACGGAGACGATCGTGTCGCCGGCCTCCAGCCCCGCCTCCTCGGCCGGAGAGCCGGGGAAGACACGGTCGATGCGCAGGCCTGGCTTCACCTCCTCGACGGTGAGGCCGATTCCGGAGAACCGGCCCGAGATCGCTTCGTTGAAGCGGGCCAGCGCGTCCGGCGAGAAGTAGTCGGAGAAGCGGTCGTCGTGGCGGCGGCGCAGCTCGCGAACCATGCCCTGCAGCGAGGCGTTCGTCAGCTCGTCGGTACCGACCGGCCGGTAGTAGTTGTCCTCGATCAGTTCGGTCGCTTCGGCGGTCAGCCCGGCCGAGTCGTCGATGAAGCGGTCGCGGAGGAATTCCGGCAGGTTCGCGGGGTGGCCGCCGAGCCAGATGCCGGCGCAGAGGACGACCACCGTCGCTACGGCGAGAGCCGCGATCCGCCTTGCCGTCACGGGAGGTTCAGACCTTGAGGAAGCGGCGCAGCGTAATGCCGGAGCCGACCGCCGAGACCAGCACCGCCGCCCCGAAGAGAATCGCAACCAGCGCCGGGAAGGAGAGGGTGCTGTTGTTCTGCGCCGCCAGGAAGGAGAAGGTGCTGCTCAGCGGGTCGACGATCGTGATCTTGCCCAGCCACAGGATCAGTATGGCGAGGAGCCCGCCCGCGAAGCCGACGACGACGCCCTCGATCATGAAGGGCCAGCGGATGAACCAGCGGGTCGCGCCGACCAGCCGCATCACCTCGACCTCGCGGCGCCGGGTGTAGATCGAGAGCCGGATCGTGTTGCCGACCAGCATCAGCGAGGCGAGGATCAGCAGCGCCGTGATCACCGTCAGCACGATCTTCAGCGCGCTGGTCACCTGCTCGATCTGCTGAGACTCCTGCTGTCGGTCGAAGATCTCCTGGACGATCGGCGAGATCGGCTGCGGCTTGCCGTTCGG
Organism: Solirubrobacterales bacterium; assembly: GCA_036279555.1. GTDB lineage: Bacteria > Actinomycetota > Thermoleophilia > Solirubrobacterales > 70-9 > VRUE01. Next base: position 5,836 of record DASUIY010000168.1, read on the forward strand.
GCCCGGAGGCATGATCGCCGCCCGCACCCCGTCGAGGTTTGCGGCGTCGTCGGCCTTGATCTGGAAGTTCGCCGGCAGCGGATTGTCGTGAAGCTGGGCGAGCAGGTCTTCGCTCTTGCTCTTTCCGAGGTCGTCTTCGAGTTCCTTGAGGGCCTCGGCCTTGGTGATCAACGCAACCGACTCGACGTGGGGGATCGCTTCGAGCTCGGTCTGCAGCGCCGCGATTTCGCCCTGGGTCGCGTCGTCGTAGATCGCCGCCCTGATCTCGAGGCTCTCGCGCACGGACTCGCTCTTCGCCTGCGTGGTCTGGAAGATCGGGATCAGAACGCCGAGCAGGATCACGGTGGTGACCGTGGTGACGATCGCCGCCATGCTCGGCGCGCCGTTGCGGCGCAGCGCCCGGAATGCCTCCTGGGTGAAGAAGAAGAATCGCGACATCAGAAGAGCGAGTCGTGTCCGTTGGTCTGACCCTCGGGGGCGACGCCCATCTCGGCCCGCATCCGCACGCCGAACTCGGTCGTCGACTCCTCGGTGTAGCCGCCGCTGACCTCGTCGCGGACGACGCGGCCCTCGTAGAGCTCGATCACGCGGCGGCGCATGTTGTCGACCATCTCGCGGTCGTGGGTGACGACGACGACCGTCGTCCCGGTCTTGTTGATCCGGTAGAGCAGCTGCATCACCCCGATCGAGGTGACCGGGTCGAGATTGCCGCTGGGCTCGTCGGCGAGCAGCAGCGGCGGGTGGTTGACGAAGGCGCGGGCGATCGAGACGCGTTGCTGCTCGCCGCCGGAGAGCTGGTCGGGGTAGCTGTGCAGCTTGGTCGAGAGGCCGACCAGGCGCAGGATCTCCGGCACCTGGGTGCGGATCCGGCTGCGCGGGGCGCCGATCACCTGCAACGCGTA
>DASUIY010000169.1:0-6527 GCA_036279555.1 Solirubrobacterales bacterium
GCCGAGGATGTGGGCGGTGGTGGGGATGTTCCCGGCGGACTCGGTGAGGGCGCTCTGGGCGATCCCGCCGGTGCGGCGCTCGAACCAGCGCGCTGCTTTCTCGGCGGCGGGGATGAAGGTCGGGTTGGGCCGGCCGGGGTCCTGTTCGGTCGTCAGGCGCACGCCGCCGCCGAAGAGCCGGCGCTTGGGCCGGAAGTGCATCGCCGCGTCGACGGTCTGCATCACCAGCAGGATCACCGTGCGCCGCGACCAGCGATGGGGGAGGAGCATGCGCAGGGTGCGCAGCGGGTGGCGCACGATCGCCGCCGCCCACTTCACCGGCCGCGTCAGTTTCGTCCCTGGCCCGGTCATCGCGGTGAAGGTGGCGGCCATCGCGTCGCCGCCCTCGCCGTAGGTGACGACCTCGATGTGGGTGTCGGGGTCGGGGTAGATGCTGGAGGTGATCGCGACCGAGCGGCTGAAGTCCCGCGCGTCGTCGGGGGCGGTGACCGCCTGGATCGACTCCGAGTTGGTGCGGACCAGGTCGCCGAGCCTGGCCGAGATCCGCGGCAGCGCGCCGCTGTGGCGGCAGTTGGCGAGCAGGTTGTTGGTGCCGAGAGCGCCGGCGGCGACGATCACGCCGCGCGCCGTCTGGGTGCGCCGTTCCTTGCGCAGCCAGGAGCCGGAGCGCTCGCTGAGTACCTCGTAGCCGTCGGAGCCGTCGGCGGCTCCGAGCGGCCGGATCTCGGTCACCTGCCGTTCGGGCTGGATCTTCACCCCGAGCTTCTCGGCGAACCAGAGGTAGTTCTTCATCAGCGTGTTCTTCGCTCCGTGGCGGCAGCCCACCATGCAGCTTCCGCAGCGCATGCAACCGGTGCGGCTGGGCCCCTCGCCTTCGAAGAACGGATCGTCCACCTCGACGCCGGGTTTGTCGAAGAAGACGCCGACGCGGGTGTTGGTGAAGGTCTCGCCGACGCCGATCTCCTCGCCGTATTCCTGCAGCAGCTTGTCGGCTGGCCCGATCCCCTCGTACTCGACCACCCCGAGCATCCGCTCGGCGGTGTCGTAGTGCGGCGCCAGCTCGCTTTCCCAGTCGCCGAGCTCACCCCATTGCGAGTCCCTGAAGAATGCGGGCCGCGCCCGGTAGAGGGTGTTCGCGTAGCCGAGGCTGCCGCCGCCGACGCCGCTGCCGGAGACGACGAACACGTCCTTGAAGAAGGTCATCCGCAGCACGCCCCGCATCCCCAGGCGCGGCATCCAAAAGTAACGGCGCGGGTGGCGCACCGTCGACTCGGCGAAGTCCTCGTCGCGGAAGCGGCTGCCGCACTCCAGCACGGCCACGGAGTAGCCCTTTTCAGCCAGCCGCAGGGCTGAGACAGAGCCTCCGAAGCCGGAGCCGACCACGAGCCAGTCGAAATCGTGGTTCAAGTCGAGCCCCTGCTGGGCCTAAGCCTCGCCGGGTTCCAGCAGGCGGAAGTCGGAGGTCCGCGCCCCGCAGACCGGGCAGAACCAGTCCTTGGGGATGTCCTCGAAGGCCGTGCCGGGCGGGATGCCACCGTCGGGGTCGCCGATCGCGGGGTCGTAGATGAACCCACAGCTCTCGCAGATCCAGAGCTTCGCTTCGGTTGCGGTGGTCATGCTGAAAGCTTAGTCGGCTCAGTCTTTGCCGAAGCTGACGGAGACCGGTTCGCGCTGTGCCGGGTCCTCGATCTCGAAGAACTCCCGGGCGGTGAAATTGCCCTGCTTGGCGATGATCGAGGCCGGGAACTGTTCGATATCGGTGTTGTAGGCCTGGACGTTGGAGTTGTAGATCCGGCGCGAGGCCTGGATCTCGTCCTCGAGCTCGGAGAGGTTGCGGCTGAGCTGCTGGAAGTTCTCGGTCGCCCGCAGGGTCGGGTAGTTCTCGGCGACGGCGCGGAGGTCGGCCAGGGCCTGGGTCAGCTTCTGCTCCGCCTTGGCGGTGTCCTCGACGCTTTCGGCGGCCATGGCCTCGGCTCGCGCCTGGGTCGTCCGCTCGAAGGTCTGGCTCTCGTGCTCGGCGTAGCCCTTGACCGTCTCGACCAGGTTGGGCACGAGGTCGTGGCGGCGCTTCAGCTGGATGTCGATCCCGCTCCAGGACTCGTCGACCCGGTTGCGAGAGGCGATGATCGAGTTGCGCTTGGCGATGTAGTAGAGGACCGCGATCACGATCAGCGCGACAACGGCTATGAGTACCCAAGTCATGCGCGAATCCTACTTGGCCGCCCGGCCAACTGCCTAGGATCGGGGGCGATGGGGGCAAAGCAGGAAGCGCAGGAGTGGGCCGAGGCGGTGCGCCGGTACGGCGAGCGGCACGAGTTGACGTATGAGCCGGTGGGGGGGATCAATCCCAAAGACGGGCCCGTGGCGCTCTGCGTGGGCGGGACCAACCGCCTCACCGGCCAGCTTGCCGAGGGTTTCTGGGGCTCCTGCTGCGACGCCGACGAGCGTGAGATCGGCAGCTTCCTCAACAAGGCGGTCCTGCCGACCGCGCTCCTCTGCAAGGCCCACATGCCCGACCTCGCCCAGGTCGTCCCCGCCTTCAACGTCGAGTCGATCGAGGGCCACGAGCACGTCACCCAGCGCTTCGCCCGCAAGGTCGAGTTCGAGTCGATCGACTTCAACAGGCGCTTCCTCGCGACCGTGCCGAGCGAGTACGACCCGGTTGCCCTGCGCGAGATCTTCAGCCCCGGCTTCCTCGAGTGGACGACGACGATGACCGGCGAGGTCGACTTCGGTGTCAACGACCGCCAGCTCTGGTTCCTCTGGCACCTGCGCGAGCGCAGCGAGGAGGAGCTGACGGCGGTGCTGGAGAACGCGGGGCAGCTGTTCAGGCGGTTGCAATCCGAGATGGATGAGAGCGGCATCCATACGTATCCGCCCGGGCCTTGGCATGCCGGATTGGAGCCTTTTCCTCAGAGTTGACGACGCGCGGGCCCTGTCGCTGCCTTTAGCTTGGGTCGGCCGGGTAGTCGGGGTCGCCGGGGAGGACTACTCGGTGTTCTTCGAAGCTTCCGATGACCTTGGGGAGGATTGGTTCCACGAGACGGTTGCGGTGGGCTGAGAGTGCCTCCTCGGCGGTGCCGTGCTCCGAGAGCAGTTCGAGCTGTTTGATGGTGGGGAAGGCCAGGGCCAGGTCGCCGGCGGTTTGTGCCTCGAGGGCGCGGGCGGGCTCGAACCAGGCGGCATCGGTGGTCTCGACGCCGTCGGGCTTCGGTGGGGTGTGGGCCGGGGCGAGGGCGAGGAAGAACCAGGCGTCGAAGCGGCGCGAGACGACCTCGGGGGTGATCCAGCGCGAGAAGAGGACCAGCTCCTCGCCCTCCGGCAGGGCGATCCCGGCCTCCTCCTCCAGCTCGCGGATGGCGCAGGCCCTGAACCGCGCCTCGTCCTCGCCGTCCCCGTCGTCCACCGACCCCCCGGGAAAGACCCAGACCCCCGGCATGAACCTCGCTTCCTCGGTTCGCTTGAGCAGCAGCACCTCCAGAGCCCGCTGGGAGTGCTTGCCGCCACGCCGCAGCAGCACTACCGAAGCCGCCGGTCGCGGCTCGCTCGGCTCGCCGAGATTGGGCGCCTCAGCGGATCCTCTCTCTCGTTCGTCCATGGATCCGACTCTACTTGGGGGGAGAGAATCTGCCGCGATGGCCTTAAGGGTGCGTGCGCTTCAGCAGACACGCGAAGAATCGAATGCGAAGGGACGGGATCGCCGAGAAGATCGTTGAAGCGATCGCCGCGATGCCCGATGCGCGCAGGGTCGATGGTCGGGGCAATCCCATTGCAATTGGACGAGATGAGCGAGGCCGGCCTATCGAGATTGTGGTTGCGCTTGACGATCTGGACTACGTCATTACTGTGATTGCCAGGAGAAAGCAGCGATGAAGGCGGACTACGACAGCAAGGCAAACGCCCTCTCGATCGATTTGGTCGAGGCGGGTCGCTGGGAATACAGCGACGAGGTGCAATCGCGAGTCAACGTAGCGATCGCCGGGGGGCGGCCGGTCAACGTAGAGCTCCTGTACCCGGACCTGGGACTGGAGGAGCCACTGCGCGCAGTCGCCAGCCGCTACGCGCTCGATTTTGAGGCGCTGGTGGCGGCTGCGCGGGCCGCAATCGCGGCACCCGACCGCGTTGTCACTCTCGAGGTCTCGGTCCGCGCGGCTGCCTGACCGCCGGGGCTCAGCGGTTGTTCAGGCGGCCTGGGCCATCGTCGCCGAAGAGGGAGTTGCAGACGTTCCCGCCGCTCGAATCGACTCCGCGACGATCGCAACCAGGCTCCGCAGCTCACCCTCGGAGATCGACAGCGGCGGCATCAGCACGACGACGTCGCTGAGAGGGCGGACGATCGCGCCGCGCCTGCGGGCCTCGACGGTGACGCGGTGGCCCATGCGCAGGGCCGGGTCGTGCTCGCCGAGGTCGATGCCGACCATGACCCCGCGGGCGCGAACCTCGGTCACCTCGGGCATCGCCTCGACCTCGTCGAGCAGCTCGCGCAGCAGCTCGATCTTCGGCTGCAGGCGCTCCATCGTGCGCTCCTGCTCGAATGCGTCCAGGTTGGCGAGCGCAGCCGCGCAGGCGAGCGGGTTGCCGGTGTAGGTGTGGCCGTGGAAGAAGGTGCGGCACTCCTCCGGGGCGCCGAGGAAGCCCTCGTAGATGCGCTCCGTCGCCAGCGTCGCCGCCAGCGGCAGGTAGCCGCCGGTGAGTCCCTTGGCGAGGCAGAGAAGGTCGGGGGCGACGTCCTCCTGCTCGCAGGCGAACATCGTCCCGGTGCGGCCGAAGCCGGTCGCCACCTCGTCGCAGATCAGCAGCACGCCGAAGCGGTCGCAGAGCTCGCGCACGGCGCGCAGGTAGCCCGGGGGGTGGAGCAGCATCCCAGCGGCGCCCTGCACCAGGGGCTCGACTATCACCGCCGCGATCTCCTCTTCGTGGACCGCGAGGACCCGCTCGAGGTCGGCCGCGTCGCCCGGCTCGGCCGCGTGTGTCTGGAAGAGCAGCGGCCGGTAGGTGGAGTGGAAGAGGTCGATGCCGCCGACGGATACCGAGCCGATCGTGTCGCCGTGGTAGGACTCGCGCAGGTGGACGAAGGAGGTGCGGCGGGCATGCTGGCCGCCGCGCTGCTGCTGGTACTGGAAGGCCATCTTCAGCGCGATCTCGACCGCGGTCGAGCCGGACTCCGAGTAGAAGACCCGCGAGAGGCCGGGGGGCGCGAGGCCGGCGAGGCGGCCGGCGAGCTCGGCCGCGCCGGGGTGGGAGAGGCCGAGCATGGTCGAGTGCGCGACCTTGCCGAGCTGGCCGGTCACCGCGGCGTCGATCCCCGGGTGCCGGTGGCCGTGGACCGTGCACCACAGCGAGGAGACTCCGTCCAGGTAACGTCGGCCCCGGTCGTCGACCAGATACGAGCCCTCTCCCCGCTCGATCATCAGCGGCTCTTCTTCGCACCATGCCTGCTGCTGGGTGAAGGGGTGCCAGAGATGGTCGCGGTCGAGCTGGGTGGGATCGGCCGGCATCGGGTAGAGCGACCATAGCCCGCTGCCCGGCGGTAGCCCCGGCGTGTGCGGCTTGGCACACAAACCTCTACATCGATCTGTGTAATATCAATCAATGGCGGAGCGAGGAGCACCACCGAAGGTCCCGCCGTTGAGGCGGAGGGCGCTGCACTCAGTGCGCTCCCTGTTCACGCCGCTGCTGCCCGACGACTATCTCGAGCTGATCAACCCGCTCTGGTCGACCCGCGAGCTGCGCGGCCGGATCGAGCGCATCGACCCCGAGACGCCCGAAGCGGCGACCGTGCTGATCCGCCCCGGTTTCGAGTGGCCCGGCCACCGGCCCGGGCAGTACCTGCGGATCGGCGTCGTCGTCGACGGCATCCACCACTGGCGCGCCTACTCGCTGACCTCGGATCCCGGTCGCCCGGATGGCTGCATCAGCATCACGCCGAAGCTGGTCGAAACGGGCAAGGTCTCCCCCTATTTCGTGCACCGGGCCAGGCCCGGAGACGTCGTCCGGCTCGGCGGCGTCGAAGGCATGTTCGTGCTGCCCGACCCGCCGCCGCGCAAGCTCCTCTTCCTCAGCGCCGGCAGCGGGATCACGCCGATCATGAGCATGCTGCGCAGCCTGCATCGCAGCGACTCGCTGGCCGACGCGGTTCACGTCCACTCCGCCCGCGAGGCCGGGGGAGTCATCTTCGCCGACCTCCTGGGCGAGATCGGCGCCGCCCATCCGGGCTACGATCTGCATCTGCGGATCACCGGGGAAGAGGGCCGGGTCGGCCCCGCCGACCTCGACCGGCTCTGCCCCGACTGGCGCGAGCGCCACGCCTTCCTCTCGGGCCCGGCCGCGATGCTCGACGCGATGAGCGAGCGCTGGGAGCAGGACGGCGATCCCGAGCTGCTCCACCTGGAGCGCTTCCAGCCGGTGATCGGCGGTGAGCCCGGCGAGGGCGAGGGAGGTCGCGTGCGGTTCGTCAAGAGCGGGATCGAGGCGAGTTGCGACAGCGGCACGCCGATCCTCGTCGGCGGCGAGGAGGCGGGCGCCAC
>DASUIY010000170.1:0-5060 GCA_036279555.1 Solirubrobacterales bacterium
CTCGGCACCTGGCCCGCTCGGCGGCGACCGAGGTCCAGGCCTTCCGCAAGGACAACGCCTGGGGAGTCCTCTTCCACCCCGAGGCGGACCTCGCCCTGCTCGAGGCTTGGCTTGCCGTCCCCGAGATGATCGCCGCCGCCCGCCAGGCGATCGGCGACGACGGCACCGCAGCCCTCCCGGCGAAGGCCGAAGCGGCGGAGGAAGACTTGATCGGGCGGACCACACCGGGCCTGCGAGCCTTCGCGGCAATGGCCGAGGCCAACCGCCCCGTTGGCTAAGCCAATCGCCCCGCCCGTCAGACCGCTAGATTGAAAGCCGCGCGGTGGACGTAGCTCAGCTGGTAGAGCTCCTGGTTGTGGTCCAGGCGGTCGCCGGTTCGAATCCGGTCGTCCACCCTTGTTGAAGGGGCTGGTTATCGCCCGGCTACCATGGCGCTGTGAGCGGCCAGCGAGTTCCCGGTGGGGTGGTGCACCGGCTGCCGGCAGATCTGCGCGAGGCGTTGACGGCCAGCACCACGGCACTTGACGCCTGGAAGGACATCACACCCCTGGCGCGCAACGAGTTCATCTGTTGGGTCGAGGATGCCAAGCGGCAGACGACGCGAGAGCGCCGCATCCGCCGGGCGCGGGAAGAGCTGGAGGATGGCCAGCGCCGACCCTGCTGTTGGCCGGGGTGCAAGCACCGAGACCGCGTCGCCAGGTAGCGGCTGGTCCCAGCCGCTACCCCACGCCCTTCAGCAGCGGCCGAAGGTCGTCGAGCTTGTCGAAGAGGTGCCAGACGTAGTTGCCCCCGCCGGCTTCGCGATGGGGATGGAGATCGGCCAAGTCCGGGTCTTCGCGGTAGCCGTCGAAATGGGCGCGGCTCTTCCACTCGACCAGGATCAGTGCCTGCCGGGGCTCGACCTCTCCCTCGATCGCGTCGGAAAACCGGCCCAGCGCCACGACCCTGCCGCCGTGACGGTTCACCTCGGCCTCAGAGCGCCGGGAGTAGGCGAGGTACTCGTCACGATCGGCTATGTCGAACCAGTTGAGGGCGTAGACGGGCCCATCGCCAGCGTCTGTCATGCCGGGATCGTCGCACGACGGCGCATCGGTCGATAAATAGGATCTGGCTCCCTCGCGGCCGGTCCTCGGGGTGTCAAGAGAACTTGCCCCGCGCGGGGTAGGTGTCAAGTTTTTCCGTATCTATTTGACACATGGATGTCGATCGCCTCTCCAAGAGCCTGATCGGACGTCTCATGCCTCTCGTGGGGCCCGATGCAACGCACGATGATGGTCGATGGGCAGGCCTTCCTGCCCGATCGCCTCCCCACTGAGCTGACGCTGTCGACCGGGACTTGGAACACGATGGTGCGCATCGTCTCGTCGTAGTTCGGCTCCGGTTCATGCGGGTAGCTCTCCGGAGAGCCTTCATGACCAAGCTCGGATACACGCTCTCAAGCGAGGAGTTCGACGCTCCCTCTCTTGCCGCGCAGGCCGAGCGCGCCGAGCAGGCGGGGTTCGACTTTGCCTCGATCTCCGATCACTTCCACCCCTGGGTCGACGCGCAGGGGGAGAGCCCGTTCGTCTGGGGGGCTCTGGGGGCGATTTCGCAGCGGACGGAGCGGATTGGGCTGATGACGGGCGTCACCTGCCCGACGACGCGCATCCACCCGGCGATCGTCGCCCAGGCCGCCGCCACCGCCGCCAGCCTCCTGCCGGGCCGCTTCTCGCTCGGCGTCGGCACCGGCGAGAACCTGAACGAGCACATCCTCGGCGACCGCTGGCCCGGGGTCGTCGAGCGCCAGGACCGCCTCGAGGAGGCGATCGAGGTGATCCGCGAGCTCTGGGAGGGCAAGCTGACGAGCCATCGCGGCGAGCACTTCACCGTCGAGAACGCGCGGATCTATTCGCTACCCGACGAGCCTCCCCCGCTGCTGGTCGCGGTCGCCGGCGAGAGCTCGGTCGAACTCGCCGCTCGCGCCGGCGACGGGCTGGTGGGCACTGCACCGGTCGCCGATTCGGTCGAGCAGTTCCGCTCCGAAGGCGGCAAGGGCAAGCCGACCTACGGCCAGCTCCATGTCTGCTGGGCCGAGGACGAGGAGGCGGCGAAGGACGTGGCGCTGAAGCAGTGGCCGAACGGCGCGATCGGCGGCAGCTACTTCCTGGAGCTGCCGCTGCCGGCGCACTTCGAAGAGGCGGCCGAAGTGCTGGACACCGGCGACGTCGCCGAGAGCGTCGTCTGCGGCCCCGACCCCGAGCGCCACCGGGCGGCGATCCAGGAATACGTCGACGCGGGTTATGACCACGTCTACGTCCATCAGATCGGACCCGAACAGGGCGGCTTCTTCGATTTCTACGAGCGCGAGGTGCTTCCGAGCTTCGAGTGAGCGTTAGCTGCTCAGGGGGAACGGACGCGGAAGCGGAACAGGGCCGGCGAGGGGTCGCGGTTGCCTGTGGCGTCGACCGCGAAGACGCGGAACACGTGCCGCCCGGGGGACACCAGGTAGGAGCGAGGGGAGCGGCAGGGGCGGAACGCTTGCCGGTCGAGACGGCAGCGGAAGCGAACCCCCTGCTCGGAGGCCGCGAAGGCGAAGGCGACGCGGGGCCGGCCGGTGGCGAAGAGGAGCGCCCGGGGGTGCCGGCGGAGACGGGTCGCGGGCGGCGTGCGATCGTTCTGCACCCCCGGCGCCGGGCCTGCTACCGGCGGCGGCACGGCCAGCGGCGACTCGGGCGGCTCGGGTTCCGGATCGGGCGGGGTGTCGGGCGGGCGGAAGCTGTTCGGGGCGCGCTCTTCGACGGACTCGCAGCCGACCGGCGGGCCGTCGGTGTGTGCGGTGGAGAAGTCGATCAGCGCGGTGTCGAAGCCCTCGCCGCAGTCGACGGTCGGATCGGAATCCCCGGAGTTGGCGAGCAGGTGGTCGTTGCCGGCGCCGGCGCGATAGTCGTCCGAGCCCGCCCTGCCCAGGAGCTGATTGGCCCCGGAGTCGCCCAGCAGGTTGTCTGCGCCGTCGGTGCCCTCGACGTCCTCGATCGCCTGGAGGGTCGTCAGCTGGGACGCGGTGGGGCAGCTCGGCTCGCCCTGCGGCCCGCTCAAGCCGGCGCTCTCCTGGCCCATGTCGATCGCGACCCCGGTGCCGAAGTTGGCCCAGTTGGCGTTGTCGCGGTCGGGGCCGCCGTCGAGGACGTCGCCGTCGCAGACGGCATTGGAGACGAAGAGGTCCTCGCCGGGACCGGCGTGGAGCTGGTCGGCGCCGCCGTTGTTCGGCAGCGCGTCGTCGCGCCCGCCGGCGGCTGCAGCGTCGTTCCCCGCGCCGTCGACGAGGGCGTCTTCGGTGTCGCCGCCGGTGAGGTCGTCGGCATCCTCGTTCCCCAGCAGAACGACGGAAACGGCCTCCGGGAAGGCGGGGGAGAGGAGGACGTCCTCGCCCTCCAGGCCGGCAAGGAGGACCGAGCCGGGGGGTTCCGGCAGCGGACAGGCGATCGTGTCCCCGCTCGGCGGGGAGCAGCCTCCGGCTGCGCTCGGGCCGGCGTCGAACTGCCCCTCGCTGCTGTTCAGCGAGAACGTCGCCACCCCGTCATCCGGGTCGGGCGTCGCCGCGTCCGGCGCGTAGCTCGCCGTTACGCGGTCGTCCCCGTCGCTGCCGACCAGGTAGAGGCCCGGGGGCGTGCTCGCGCCGGGCGCCATCGCGCCGGCGGCGATCGCGCCGGGGTCGCGCAGGCCTATCGTCTCGTCGCCGAACTCGCAATCCTCGACGGCGACTTCGACGCAACCGTCGCCGTCGGCGCCCCCGTGGGCGACGTCGCCACCGCCGTTCCCGTCGATCAGGTCGCCCCCGCCGCCGCCGTAGAGGGTCTCGGTCCCGGCGGTGCCGACGATGTAGTCGGGGAAGGGCGTGCCGATCACGGTCTCGAAATCGCCGAAGTCGGTTGCCGGCCCGAGCGGCCCGTCGACGCCGCCGCCCGACGGCGCCAGGCCGTTGTTGGCGAAGCCCTGGCCGAGGTCGACGTAGACCCCTCGTCCCACCGCGCTTGCCGGAAAGCCGGCATCGGTGAAGAAGGAGCCGGTGTTGGGGAACCCGGGGGTCGCGCCCGTGGCGAAGCTGAGGGTGTCCTCGCCGCCGCCGGAGTCGCCGATCGCGTCGATCGTCGCGTCGCCGCGGGCGAGGTCGCCCCCGCCTTCGCCGTCGAGGGAGTCGGCGCCGAAGCCCCCGGAGAGGAGGTCGTCGCCGGGGCCGCCGCGCAACCGGTCGTCGCCGATGCCGCCGGCAAGCCGGTCCGCGCCTTCGCCGCCGAAGAGGCTGTCGTTGCCGCGCTGGCCGTAGAGGCGGTCGTCGCCGCCTTCGCCGAAAGCGGTGGTGACCGCTCGCGGCAGGCGGATCACGTCGGCGCAGGGCGTGCCGACGATGGTCGTCCCGTTGGTTTCAGGTCCTTCGGCGCAGCTCGGGGCTGCGCTGCCGGGGCTTGGGAATACCGCGAAGGCAGCGATCAGCGCCGCGGCCAGCCTTGCGCGCAGGCGGTTGCTCATCTCCTGTCAACTACCCCTGTTTTCGCCCCCGCAAATCGGGTACTTCGCCTTAGGAGAAGGCCTAGAAGGAGGGAAAGCGATGCCGAGATACCTGATCTCCCTTGTAGCTGTCCTTGCCTGTCTGGGCCTGGTTGCCTGCGGCGGCGGAAACGGGGACGACGGCGCCGCGCCGGAGGCGAACACCCTGCAGCCCGCCCAGGCCGAGGGCGCGTCGGGAAACGTCACCTGGTGCATCGGCAAAGACACGAGCGGCGCCTTCACAGCCGCGGTCGACAAATTCAACCAGCAGAACCCCGGCCTGCAGGCTGACCTGCTCGAGCTTCCCGAATCGGCCGACCTGCAGCGCGAACAGCAGGTGCAGCGGCTGCGGGCGGAATCGAGCGAGTGCGACGTGCTCGGGATGGACGTGATCTGGACCGCCGAGTACGCCGCGGCCGGGTGGCTCTACGACATCACCCCGGTCGTAGACCAGCATGAGGCCGAGTTCATCCCCTCGACCGTCGAAACCGCCGAGTACGAAGGCAAGCGGTGGGCGCTGCCCTACAACACCAACG
>DASUIY010000171.1:0-2537 GCA_036279555.1 Solirubrobacterales bacterium
GCAAGTGGCAGGGGGCGCGCTACAACCGCCCCGGCTTCGACCTCTTCGACTTCGACGTCTACGCGATCGCCGGCGACGGCTGCCTGATGGAGGGGGTCTCCGGCGAAGCCGCCTCGATCGCCGGCCACCTGAAGCTCGACAACCTCTGCTGGGTCTACGACAACAACCACATCACCATCGACGGCCGCACCGGCATCGCCTACGAGGACGACGTCGCCGCCCGCTTCATGGGCTACGGCTGGAACGTCACCCGCGTCGGCGACGCCAACGACACCGACCTGATCGCCACCGCCTTCGAGGAGTTCAGGGGCGAGGAGGGGCGGCCGACGCTGATCGTCGTCGACAGCCACATCGGCTGGGGCTCCCCGCACAAGGTCGACACCCCGGCCGCCCACGGCGAGCCGCTCGGCGAGGAGGAGGTGCGCGAGACCAAGCGCGCCTACGGCTGGCCGGAGGACGCCCGGTTCCTCGTGCCCGACGGCGTGCGCGAGCACTTCGCAGCCGGGATCGGCGAGCGCGGTGGGGGGTTGCGCGCCGGCTGGCAGCGGCTGTTCGACGAGTACTCCGAAAAACACACCGACCTGGCGCTCGAGATCGAGCTGCAGCAAAAGCGCGCCCTGCCGGCAGGCTGGGACTCCGCCATCCCCAGCTTCGACCCCGACGAGAAGGGGATCGCCACCCGCAAGGCCTCCCAGCAGGTCGAGAACGCGATCGGCGCGCACCTCCCGTGGCTGCTCGCCGGCTCCGCCGACCTCACCGACTCGACCTCGGTGCGGCTGACCTTCGACGGCGCCGCAGATTTCGAGCCGGGCGCCTACGACGGCCGCCAGCTCCACTACGGCATTCGCGAGCACGAGGCGGCGGCGATCTCCAACGGGCTCTCGCTCTCGAAGCTGCGCCCGCTCTGGTCGACATACCTGACCTTCTCCGACTACGCGCGGCCGGCGATCCGCCTCTCGGCGCTGATGGAGCTGCCGGTGATCCACGTCTTCACCCACGACTCGATCGGCCTCGGCGAGGACGGCCCGACCCACCAGCCGGTCGAGCAGCTCGCCTCGCTGCGGGCGATCCCGGGCCTCGACGTGATCCGCCCCGCCGACGCCAGCGAGGTCGCCGAGGCCTGGCGCGTCGCCCTCGACCGCACCCACCAGCCGGTCGCCCTCGTCCTCACCCGCCAAGACGTGCCGGTGCTCGATCGCTCGCGCTACGCCTCGGCCGAGGGGCTGCGCCGCGGCGGCTACGTGCTCGCCGACGCCGAGGGCGGCGATCCGGAGCTGATCCTGATCGCCAGCGGCAGCGAGGTTGCGCTGGCCCTCGGGGCCTACGAGGAGCTGAAGGGCGAGGGCGTTCGCGCGCGCATGGTCAGCCTGCCCTGCTGGGAGCTCTTCGAACGCCAGGACCAGGCCTACCGCGACCAGGTCCTGCCCCCGCCCGTGACCGCCCGCGTCTCCGTCGAGGAGGCCTCGACGATGGGCTGGGATCGCTACGTTGGGTCCGACGGCGTCAAGATCGGGATGCACACCTTCGGCACCTCGGCGCCGCTGAAGGACGTACAAGACAAGTTCGGCTTCACCCCCGACCGGGTGGCCGAAGCCGCAAAGGAGCTGCTCTCATGAAGCCGACCGCGAAGCTGCACGACATTGGCCAGAGCCTCTGGCTCGACAACATCACCCGCACGATGCTGGCCGACGGCACCCTGCAGGGCTACATCGAGGAGCTCTCGGTCACCGGGTTGACCTCCAACCCGACGATCTTCGACAAGGCGATATCCGGTGGGGACGCCTACGACCAGCACATCATCGAGCTGAGCCAGAACGGCCACGAGCCCGAGGAGGTCTTCTTCGAGCTGGCGATTGCCGACCTGCGCGACGCCACCGACCTCTTCCGCGGCGTGCACGAGCGTACCGCCGGCCTCGACGGCTTCTGCTCGCTCGAGGTCTCGCCCAAGCTCGCCGACGACACCGCGGGGACGATCGAGCAGGCCGCCCGGCTGCACTCGAAGGCGGAGCGCGACAACCTCTACGTGAAGATCCCGGGCACGGCGGCGGGCCTGCCGGCGATCGAGGAGTCGATCTTCGCCGGGATCCCGATCAACGTCACCCTGCTCTTCTCGCGCGAGGACCATCTCGCCGCCGCCGGCGCCTACATGAAGGGGATCGAAAGGCGGATCGAGGCGGGGCTCGACCCCGACGTCCCGTCCGTGGCCTCGATCTTCATGAGCCGCTGGGACGTCGCCGTGACCGACCAGGTTTCCGACGAGTTGCGCAACCGGCTCGGCCTCGCGATCGGCTTCCGCGCCTACCGCGCCTACCGCGAGATGCTCGACTCCCAGCGCGTGCAACGGCTGATGAACGAGGGCGCTCGCCCGCAGCGCCTGCTCTGGGCGAGCACCGGGACCAAGGACCCCGACGCCTCCGACGTCCTCTACGTCGAGGGCTTCGCCTCGCCGTTCACGGTCAACACGATGCCCGAGCCGACCCTCGTCGCCTTCTCCCAGCACGGTGAGGTCGGCGAGCTGCTGCCCAAGGACGGGGGCA
>DASUIY010000172.1:0-3674 GCA_036279555.1 Solirubrobacterales bacterium
GCAGGGGACCCACCGCCCCTTCCGGTCGCTAAAGCGTCCTCAGGGGCGGTACCCCCTACGGCGCCACCCCCCGGCAGGGGCGGATCAGAGGGGCCGTCATCGACCGTGGAGTTCTGCGGGATCGAGTTTGAGCACCCCGTCGTCAATGCATCGGGCACTTTTGATGCGATTGCAGCTCATCGGGTGTATGGCGATGAGCTTTTGAGGGACTTTCCCTTCTCAGCCTTCGTCTCCAAGACGATCACGCCGGAGCCGCGCGCGGGAAACGAGCCGCAGCGGATCTGGGAGACGCCAGCGGGGATGATCAACTCGATTGGTCTGCCCAACAAGGGACTGGATGGGTTTCTGGCTGTAGATCTTCCCCAGCTTGCCGAGTTGCCGGTTCCGTTGATTGTGTCGGTCATGGGGACGAGCAGGGAGGAGTTCTCGCGGCTGGTCACAGGCGTGGGGGAGAGGGACGAGGTCGCGGCAATCGAGCTGAACGTGTCGTGTCCCAACGTGCATTCCGGGCTGATCGTGGGAGAGCAGCCGAGTGAGACTGAGGCGCTGCTGGAAGCACTGCGTCGGTTGACCGAGAAGCCGTTGATCGTGAAGCTCACGCCCAACGTGGCTAATCCCGCCGACGTGGCGGTGGCGGCCGAAGCCGGCGGGGCGGACGCCGTGTCGTTGATCAACACGTTGAAGGCGAGCGCGATCGATCCGGCCACGGGAAAACCCGGCATCGCGGCGGGTCACGGGGGGCTCTCGGGGGGCGCGGTGCGCCCCATTGCCATCGCCCAGCTTCGAGCGGTCGCAGCCGCGGTTCAAGTGCCGATCGTAGGTATGGGCGGGGTCGGCAGCGGTGCCGATGCGATGGAAATGATCTCCGCGGGGGCGACACTCGTCGCCGTGGGAACCGAGAGCTTCCGAGACCCACGGGCTGGACAACGAGTTGCACGCGAGCTAGCCGTAGCGCTCGAGGCGAGTCGGAGCGGTGGGCGGACCGCAATTCAAAGCTAAACCTCGACTCGAGGTCGAGGTGAATTTCCGGCAAAAAGCCCCCGAAGGCCTTGCACGCCGGCGACCCGCGGCTATACTCGCCGCCCACATGGCCAGCCCAGTCAAGACCTCCGCCGCGACGCCCGAGCGATCGCTGGACCAGCGGATGGACGCGCTCAAGCGCGCCAACGACATCCGCACCGCACGCGCCAAGCTGAAGAAGGACCTGAAAGCGGGCAAGGCCAACATCCACACGCTGTTGCTAGACCCACCCGACTACCTGCTGACGGCGAAGGTCTTCGACATGCTGCTGGCCGTACCCAAGTACGGCAGGGTGAAGACCAACAGGATCCTCAATCAGTGTCGGATCTCCCCGTCGAAGACCATCGGCGGCATGTCTGAGCGACAGCGCGCAGAGCTTGTGTCGCAGCTGCGCAGGTAGCGACCCGGCCGCTGCAAACCGGCGCATATCGCCGTCCTCGGTCGCTCGCGTGCAGAGCACGCCACGCTCCCTGCGTCCGGGCGATCTGCTTGGTTTTCGCGGCCGTCCTATGTCCAAGGTCTTTGTAATCACAGGTCCATCTGGCGTCGGCAAGGGAACGCTGATCGCCAGGCTGCTCGAGCGTGTGCCCGGCCTGGAGCTGTCCGTGTCCGCCACCACCCGCGAGCCGCGTGAGGGGGAGGTCGACGGGCGGGACTACCACTTCCTCACGCCGGAGGAGTTCGATCGCCGGATAGAGGCGGAAGACTTCCTCGAGTTCGCCACCTACAGCGGCAACCGCTACGGGACGCTGCGCTCGGAGGTTCGCCGCCGCCTCGACCAGGGCCACTCGGTCGTCCTCGAGATCGAGGTGCAGGGAGCCCGTCAGGTGCGCGCGGCGATGCGCGAGTCCGTGCAGGTCTTCATCGCGCCTCCCGATCCGGCTTCGCTGCGGCACCGGCTGGAGTCGCGCGGGACCGACAGCCTCGAGGCGATCGACTCGCGCCTCGAAGTCGCCGAGCAGGAGCTGGCCGCTCAGGACGAGTTCGCGCACCGAGTCGTCAACGACGACCTGGAGCGGGCCGCCGGCGACCTGGAAGGGATCGTGCGCGCGGAGCTCGGCGTACCACTAGACTCCGGAGCCGAATGATCAAACCACGCGTTGACAAGCTTCTGGATCACACCGACTCCCACTACGCGGCCGTAGTCGTCGCCGCCAAGCGGGCCCGGCAGATCAACAGCTACTACCACAGCCTCGGCGAGGGCAGCTTCGGCGAGTACCCGCCCCCGATGGTGGACGTGCCCGGCGAGCGGAACTACCTCTCGATCGCCCTCGAGGAGGTCGCCGCAGGCAAGCTCAAATACGAGTACCGCTCCTAGCCGCGCCCCGGCGCGACCGGAGCCAGGAGAAAAGCGATGGCCAGAATCCTGCTCGGCGTCAGCGGAGGGATAGCCGCCTACAAGGCGCTCGAATTCGCGCGCCTGGCCACCTCGGGGGGCCATGGCGTGCGGGTCCTGATGACCGAGGGCGCGGGACGCTTCATCGGCGCCGCCTCTTTCGAGGGCATCGTCGGCTCCCCGGTGCTGACTTCGGAGTTCGAGCGCGACCCGATGCGCGGCGCCTTCCCCGGCGACGAGGCGCCTGAGCACGATCCAATCGGCCACCTCGCCGTGGCCGCCAACTGCGACGCCTACCTGGTCGCGCCCGCCTCGGCCAACACGCTGGCAAAGCTCGCGAGCGGGATCGCCGACTCGATGGTCACCACCTCCTTCCTCGCCTGCGCCGCGCCGCGCCTCGTCGCACCGGCGATGAACGACCGCATGTACGCGGACACCGCGACACAGGCCAACCTGGCGACCCTGCGCGAGCGGGGCGTCACGGTGATCGAGCCCGACGAGGGAGCCCTCGCTTCCCGCGGGGAGCACGGCAAGGGCAGGCTGCCCGACCCTGCCCGCCTCCTGGCCCTGGTCGAATCCGAGCTTCCCACGGGTCACCGCCCCTGGGACGGCCTCCGGGTGCTGGTCACCGCGGGGGGCACCCGCGAGCCGGTCGACTCGGTCCGCTTCCTCGGCAACCGCTCCAGCGGCCGCATGGGCATCGCCCTCGCCGCGGCGGCAGCCCGCCGCGGAGCGGACGTGACCCTGATCGCGGCCAACGTGGCCCTCCCCGAGCCCCCCGGCGCTCACCGCATAGACGTCGAAACCGGCGAGCAGCTCGCCAATGCCGCCCGGGTTGAGTTCCCCAGCACCCACGTCCTCCTGATGGCCGCCGCCCCCGCCGACTTCCGCGCCAGCGAACCCGCCTCCGGCAAGCTCACCCGCGACGCCCCCCTGGACCTCCACCTCGAGCCAACCGAGGACATCCTCGCCACCCTCTCCGCCACACGAAGCGAGAGCCAAACCGTGGTCGCCTTCGCCGCAGAAGCCGGCGACAACGTAGACCGCGCCCGCGACAAGCTCCAGCGCAAGGGCGCAGACCTAATGGTCCTCAACGACATCTCGAACCCCCAAATCGGCTTCGAGAGCAGCGAAAACGCCGTGACGCTTATTGACTCGACGAGCGAGACCCCGGTCCCACAAGCTCCAAAGGACACCATCGCCGAGGCAATCCTCGATCGAGTCAGCTCGCTCCGCGAAGAGGGACGGCAATCCCCTCCAGCGGACGGATACTCAAATCGCCGCGCTAATTAGCGCGGCGATTTGAGTATCCGTCCGC
>DASUIY010000173.1:0-4385 GCA_036279555.1 Solirubrobacterales bacterium
CCGGTGGGCGCCGGCACGCCGGCATCAAGGCCGCGCAGGCGCCGGTAGCGGTCCCAGGCCATGCGCAGCGTGCGCACAGGGCTGTCCGGACGGCCGGCGGCCCGAAAGGCGGCCCGCTCGTGACGCGAGGCCGGCGCGGCCGCTAGGCGATCGAGCAACCGCTGGGGCACGTGCACGCCGAACTCGTCGCGCAGGTAGGAGAGAGCGGCGCCGGTGGCGACGGTCAGCTCGCGACGCTCCGCCTCCTCCCCGACCCGGTCCCAGTCGAGCCTCTCTCCCGCGGCGCGGACGGTCACTATGGCGTCGGCGATCCAGCGAAAGGGCGGCAGCGGGCTCCAGGGGGTGCCGTGGACGCAGGCGAGCAGCAACTGGTCGGCGGGGCAGGGCGCGCGCGTCGCGACCCCGGCCAGGTCCATCGGCACGGCAGCCCTCCAGAGCTCGTCGTCGCGCGCCGGCTGCCAGAGCGCAAACCAGTGCAAATCCACGTTGCCGCCACCGGGGCCGGCGAAGCCCAGCGAGTGATGGACCTGGGTCCAGGCCTGCGGGTCGTCGTGCCCGGCTCGCCATCCGGCGGCTGCCAGGACCTCGATCGCCTCGCGCGTGCGGGCGAGCGGCACGAGCACGTCGGCATCGTCCATCGGCCGCGCGCCGGCGTCGCCGTAGGAGAGCAGCGCCAGCGAGACTCCCTTGGTCACCAGAGTCTCGATGCCGGCCGCCTCGAGCGCGCCGATCGCCGCCGCCGCCCGCCGGAATAGCAGCTGGTTCTGGCTCCAGGCATGCCGGTAGAGGCTCTTTAGGCGACCGGCGACCTCGGCGTCGAAGGCGCCGGGGCCGAGGTTGCGGTAGACCAGCGGCAGCAGCCGGGCCGAGCCGTGGTCGAGGTCGTCGAACTCGACCGCGGCGCGCCAGCGCTCCCAGGCGGCCGCGGCCGCCCGTGGCTCGTCGAGTGCGGCATGCAGGACGAGAAGTTGCTCGGGGGTCGGCCTGTTACCAAGCACGGCGCTCACCTGACAAGAACGCAGGGAGCGTGGCGTGCTCTGCGCGCGAGCGACCGAGGACGCCGTCAGGCGGCTATTTGTAGCGATAGGTGATGCGGCCGCGGTCGAGGTCGTATGGCGAGAGCTCGATCTTCACCCGGTCTCCCGGGAGGATGCGGATGTAGTGGCGGCGCATCTTGCCGGAGATGTGGCCGAGCACGTCGTGGCCGTTGTCGAGTTTGACCCGGAACATCGTGTTGGGGAGGGCCTCGGTGATCTCGCCCTCCATCTCGATCTTCTCCTCTTTGCCCATGCGGCGGGGAGCGTAGCGGACCGTCAGTCACCCGGCTCAGCCGCGCAGCTGCCGGGCGCGGGCGACCGCATCGACCTTCGTCGAGATCTCGTCCGCGTACTGGGCCGCCTCGAGCTCCGCCAGCAGCTCCCCCACCTCCGGGCCCTCGGCAATCCCCAGCTCCGCCGCCAGCTCGTCGCCGCGCACCAGCGGCCGCGGCGGCCCGTCGCGGCGCCAGTCGAGCGCCGCCGCCAGCATCTGCCTGGCCAGGGCCAGGTGAGCCTCGATCGCCTCCTCGGTCGCGAAGGGCCCCGACCCCCGGGCCGAGAGCCGGTCGGCGACCGTCAGCAGCGTCACGTCGGCGCCGACGGGCTCCGTCGCCCGCAGGTACTCGTGGACGCGCCGGGGCGGCAGCGGGGCCTCGTGGACGAGGAACCCGAGGCGCAGGTGGTGCAGCGTCAGGCCCTGGAGGTGCCGGGTCAGGCTGCGGCTCGCCCGCAGGCGCCGGCACAGGCCGCCGACGATCGCGACGCCGTCGCGATCGTGGCCGACGAAAGTGACGAAGCCGTCCCTCTCGGAGCGCGTGGCCGGCTTGCCGATGTCGTGCACGAGCGCGCCGAAGCGCAGCGCCGTGCCGCGGCTCATCTCGTCCGCTAGCGGCTCGGCGAGGAGCGCCGCCAGCTCCTCGGCCCGCTCGCCCCCGAAGCGCCCCAGGTCCGCCTCGACCGCGAGCGTCTGCTCGAGGACGGCCATCGTGTGGCCGTGGACGTCGAGATGGTGGTTGGGGCCCTGTTCGACCCCGCGCAGCGCCTCCAGCTCCGGCAGGACGACCGGGGTGAGGCCGAGCTCGTCGAGCAGCGCCATCCCGCGCAGCGGGTCCGGGCCGCCGAGGAGCTGGCGCAGCTCCGCGAGCTGGCGCTCTCCGGCGGGCTCGGCCGCGCGCGAGGCTTCGGACCTGGCAAGCGAGATCGTGCCGGGATCGACCTCCAGCCCAAGCGCCGCCGCGAGCCTGGCCGCGCGCAGGAGGCGCAACGGGTCGGAGGCGAAGCTGCGCTCGCCCACCACGCGCAGCAGCCCGTTCTCCAGGTCCGGCAGGCCCCCGAAGGGATCGACCGGCCCGCCGCCGTCCAACGGCAGCGCGACCGCGCCGATCGTGAAGTCGCGCTCGGCGAGGTCGGCCTCGATCGTCTCGCCGCGCAGAGCCGTCAGGTCGACCTGCCAGGAGCCGTCCGCCGCCACCGCGCGCCAGGTCGCGTACTCGGCCGAGAGCTCGAACGAGTGCCCGCCCCCCTCTCGCGCGATCGCCTTCGCGGCCGCCGCCGGATCGCCGGCGACGGCGAGGTCGAGGTCGTCGACCTCGCGGCCCAGCGCCGCGTCGCGGACCGCCCCGCCCGCGATCCAGATTCCCTCCGCTCCGCCGAGCGCGCGCCGGGCGAGTACGACGAGCGGGGCCGATGCGAGGTGCCCCGCGACGCTCATGCCCGGACCCGGGGAACCCTGGCCGAGATCCCGCAGGTGACCTCGTAGTTGATCGTGCCGAGGCGGGCCGCGACCTCCTCGGCGCGTATCGAGGCCCCGCCCTGGGAGCCGATCAGCACCGCCTCCTCGCCGGGCTCGACCTCGGTCTCCGGGCCGAGGTCGACGGTGACGTTGTCCATCGAGACGGTGCCGACGAGCGGGTGGCGACGGCCGGCGATCAGCACCTCGGCGTTGTTGGAGAGGCCGCGGCGCACCCCGTCGCCGTAACCGAGCGGCAGCACCCCCACCCAGGTGTCCTGCGATGCCCGCCAGGTCTGGCCGTAGCCGGCGCTGTCGCCCGCCGCGAAGCGCTTCACGTCCGCCACGTAGGAGTGCAGCGACATCGCCGGCGCCAGGCCTCGCTCGGCCGGGTCGCCCTGGAACGGGTCGAGGCCGTAGACGGCGACGCCGCAGCGCACCATGTCGAAGTGCGAGCGCCGGTCGCGAAAGACGGCGGCGCTGTTGGCGGCGTGGGCGGCGACGCCGGGGAACTCGGCCTTGACCGCGGCCGCGACCTCGTCGAAGCGATCGAGCTGGCGGTCGAAGAAGCCGGAATCGGGTTCGTCGGCGGTGGCGAAATGGGTCCAGATCCCGGCCAGCTCGAGCTGAGGGTCATCGGCGCAGGCACGGGCCAGGGCCAGCACCTCGGCGGGATCGGGGCTGCCGAGCCGGCCCATGCCGCTGTCGTGCTTGACGTGGACGCGCACCGGCCGGCCCTGGGCCCGCCCGCGGGCGCTGACGAGCTCGCGGAAGCCCTCGCGCCAGACAGCGACCTCGGATCCCGCCGCGAGCGCATCCTCGAGGTCGCCGGCGTCCAGAGCCCCCATCGTCAGCAGCGGCACCTGCGGGAAGCGGCGGCCGACCTGCGCCGCCTCGGCGCCGGTGGCCACAGCCAGCCTGCTCGCCCCGCCGGCAAGCGCGGCGGACGCGCAGGCGTCGGCGCCGTGCCCGTAGCCGTCGGCCTTGACCACCGCGCAGAGCGCGGTGGTCTCGCCCAGCTCCGCCTTCAGCCGCGCGCAGTTGCGCTCGACGGCGCCAAGGTCGATCCGGGCGAGGGCCCGCGCCATGGCCCTAGCGGTCGGAGACGAGCGCGGAGAGCGCGTCGGCCCGCGTCACCAGCCCGGCGAGGCGCCCCTCGCCGTCGACCACGGGCAGGTGGTTGTGGTGCTTCTCGGCGATCGTCCTGGCGACCGCCTCGGCGTCGTCGTCGGTGCGCGCGACGACCGGGTCCGGGGTCATCAGCTCGGAGACCTTCGTCGCGAAGGCCTTGTTGAGGCGCTCCTCGAAGCCCTTCATCGAGCCGATGAAGACGACGCCCCCCATGATGTTGAGGTAGTGCGGCAGGTGAAGGTCCGCCTCCTCGTCGCCGAGGATCAGGTCGGACTCGCTGACGATGCCGACGACCTTGCGTTCCGCGTCGATCACGGGAATCGCCCCCATGTCGGTCTTGGCCAGCAGCTCGATCGCGTCGCGCGCGGCGGCGTCCGGCGAGACGGTCGGCACATTGGCGTCCATGATCTCCGCGGCGGTCTTCATGCGGGGGCGAGGTTATTCGACCGGCAGGATCGACGGCTGAACGATTGACCCCCACATAGGTG
>DASUIY010000174.1:0-16691 GCA_036279555.1 Solirubrobacterales bacterium
CATTGAAGCCCCGGCAACCGCTTCGAACTTCGGTTCGAAGAGAGGTGCCAAGAGTCCAGCAGGCGATGCGCGCCTGGAACTGGAGACGGCTTTTGTGCCCGTCCTTTCTTACCCTCTGATGCGGGAGTTTGAAAAGACCTCCGCACCAGAGCTTTCAGGTGTAGGAGGTCATTTTTGTTCGAGAAGCGATCAGCACCAGAACGTCCGACGGCTGACCAACGTAGAGATGAGCGCGAGTTGTTCTTTTGGACCGCTCGGGAAATCCTCAAGCTGGTTGTGGCGGTGGCCTTTACGATCTACCTCCTGGTCAGTCTCGCGACCGGCCACGATCCAATCCCCCAGGGGCTCTCCTTCTGGAAATAGATCCAACGCCGCCTGGGTGGCGTTACCGCGCCGGCCCCCCACCGGTTGAGCTGCCCTACCCTGGTGGGGCTGAACGAACGATGATCGAGTAGGGACCCATGCTGCACCCGGTTTCGCACTCGTCGACCACTTCGATGTAAAGCGGGACCCCGCCGGTTGCGCCGTGCGGGAAGATCAGCGGTTCATCGGGCCAGGCGCCGGTGTCCTCGACCTTGGTGTTCTCTTCCCAGATGTCCACCGCCACCCCGGCGGCTTCCCGGTCCGGTGGGTTGGCGCCTTTGATGATTTCGATCGTCGCGGTCTGGTCCTCGGTGACTTCGTAGACGAACCAATCGACGTCGTTGCCGCTGTCGATCGACTCATTGCGCCAACGGTTGGGCTTCAGAAGTTTCGGCTCCATCCGGGAGCTGCCGTCCCCGGTGCGGACGGTTTGACGCGGTGGGACGGCCGGGGCTTCGGCTTTGGTGCTCCCACCACCGACAGCCGTGGAGTCGCCGTCGCCGGCCGGGGCTTCGCCACCGTCGCCTTCGCCGCCGGTTTCAGCTTCGGTCGGGCTTGGAACCCGAATGGTCGTCGCCGCCGGATCGTCGGAGTCGTCGATCACGATCGCGATTCCGCCGACGATCGCCGCGATGATTGCGCCCCAGAAGAGCAGCCAGTTCGAGTTGCCAAGCTTCGGAGAGTTCTCGGGCATCAGCCTTGGTGGCCGGTGGACAACAATGCGAACTGACCCTCGAACTCCTTGGAGTCGAGCCGCTGCTTACCGTGACGAGCGAGGATCGCCTCGACGGACGTATCGCATCCCTCCGCTGCCTCAAACGCCGCCACTTCCACCCGCTCCTCAGGTAGGCGACCCAGAACAGCGTGGGCATTCTCTTGGATCGTCACAACAAAAGGGTAGCTCCGTCGCCGACGCTACTGAACGACCCTGGAGAGATGGCGTCCGGAAAGGGTCGGAGGTCTCACATCGTGAGAGTGCGTGGTCAGATGCGCGGAGCGGCCAGGCCCCTCATACTCCAGCGCGGAGCGACTCAACCCAGGAGGTTCGTCACCCATGCGGAAGACCGCAATAGTGATATTCACTAGTGCCCCGAACAGGTCGCGGGGCGCTACCAGCAACATTAGCAGCGACTCAATTGTCGCCGTTCTCGACCTCGAAAACGACCTCATATCCCGCTTGAACGTCCCGCTCGATAGCGGCGGGAGTCCACCGGACGCCAGCGAGAAGATCGGCGACCGTGACTCCCAGGGCTCCCGCGAGCCTCACGTAGGTATCCAACTGGCCTCCGATTTCCCCGTCTTCCAGCCGCTTGATACGGCTCTGAGAGAGCATCGCGCGCTTGCTGAGGTCGGCGTGCGAGTACTCGGCGCGCAACCGCCGGAGAAAGAGATTGTCGGCAATCCGCGCTCTGGCCTCGTATGGCAATTCCCGGAGTTCCCGCGGGCCGCTCATGGTTTGGCCTCCTCGCGCAGGGCGGCTACCTCAGCTTCGAGCGCCGGGTCGGGCGGAACCTCGAACGTGCCCGGCGTGATGATCCGTTCCGGCGGTCTCCAGAGAATGCCGGCGGTGAGATCGTTGGGTTCAACCTCCAAGGCGCCCGCCAAGCGGATGAAGTTGTCGATACGTGGCAGCTTCTCGCCCAACTCCAGTGGCGAGATCGACGCAATGCTGACCTCGGCACGGAAGGCAAGCTCGTGTTGGCTGATTCCGAGACCCTTGCGGTAGTTGCGCAAGTTGATTCCGAATCTCGACCGCAGCTCATCAGGCGGCGGTACGGGTTCCCGTGGCGGCGTCGTCGTCATGCTGCGCCAACCCTTGCTTCAAGGTCCGGACGCGGGCCGTCGTCAAAGTAAAAGTCTCCCGCGACGTAGTAGCCAGGGCGCCAGTGCAGATCGGCGAGAAGGTCACGTGGTGGCACCTCGACGCCGGCAGAGAGCTTCAAGATGGTGTCGAGGCGGGGGAGCCGCCCGCCTCCCTCAAGTTCGCCGATTTCGACTCGATGAAGTTCGGTCACAAGGGCAAGCGCCGACTTCGTGAGACCGGCTCGCTGGCGGCAGTCCCTAAGCCTCAAGCCGAATCGCTCTGCCAGCCGCGGGTCCATTTCACCGCTCCAGTCGGTGCTCGATGTCGTCATTGGCACTCTCCTCCAGGTACCGGCCAGGAAGGTCGAGCACCTTTGCGAGGCGCCACGACATTCCGGCCAGCAGCTCGTCCGGCGCGGCGTCGATGGCCCCGGCGAGCTTGACGATCGTGTCGAGCTGCGGCATCCGCTGACCTCGCTCCAGAAAGCTGATCTCCGTTCTATGCAGGCCCGACCGCTCGGCGGCGAAGTGCTGTGAGTACCCGGCGCGGCTCCGCAAGAGGACGAGGTTCAGGCCGAACCGTCGAGACAGGGCGGGTGACGCCGAGTGCCGCCGTCCTTGGGTGCCTTTGGGGCTCATGGCCCTTCCCCCGGAAGGAACAGCTTGGGGGCGCCGGGCGTGGGTCCTGGATGGACGTGCGCGGCGATGATTGCGCCTCGCTTGGTGCTGCGCCCGTCAGCAATCGACCATCGCTCGCTGAGCTGGCCGGCAGCGAGAATCGGGGCACCGCCTTGAAGCTCTCTGATGTCCTGCCGATCGGCCAGGGGATCCGGGACTTCCACCTCGACGGTCGCCCAGGTCAGAAGCGTTTGCGGTCGCATGGGATCGGCAACCGGAAATCCGACCCGAAGCAGCGTTACCGGCTCGCCGATCGGGTTTCGGCCGAGCCGCGGCTCCTCCGCCAGCGCCCCGGTGACGACTACGTGGTTGAGACGGGGAGGGGGCGCGTCAGGGAGGCGCAGCCGGTCCCGCATCGTCTGCTGCTGCTCGCTCATGATGAGCCTCCTTTGGCCCGTTTCTTATTCGCCTCCCATTCGGTCGTGCGGCGCATCCCGCGCGTCGGATGATGGGACGGTTCGCGGTCCATCCGGGCGTCCTCGGGCTCGGCCCACTCGTCGCGGCAGTAGGTCGCCGAGCCGAGTAGCCAGAACGCCGCCCGAAGCCGCTCGGACAACTCGAACAACGTCTCGGAATCGGGGCCGGCAGCAGGTTCCATCGCCGCCTCCGCCGCCTCCAAGGTTTCGTAGACGAGCGTGCGGAAGTCGTCGTAGCGCGCTTCCGCGTCTTCGCGGGCGTGTCGCCATTCCCGGTGCTGAGGCGACTCCGGGAGCGTCCCGACCTTGCCCGCCCGGCGCGCCGCCGCCAAGCGCCTGGTCCCGGTGGAAGTAAGAGCCCACTTCTCCAGGCCGTGTTCGCGGACGCGTTCAACCGAACCGGCCGCCAGCAGGGACTCAAGATGGGGACGAAGCCTGCGGCCAGTGTGGGAGTTGTGTACGAAGCCGAGATGCGCGGAGATTTCGGGGCGTATTGCTGGGCGCTTGGCCCTGTGGCGCTGAGCCCGTTGGATCGCAGCGAGAACCAGCAGGTCGGAAACCGGCTCGAATGGTCTCGGCTCCGCTCCTTCGGTGCTGTGCCCCGATGACGGCGCAACGTCGCCGGAGCTTGCGGGCGCCTTGGGATCGCGCGAAGTGCGATCTGCGCCCGTAGGGTTCTGAGCAGCCATGAGGAGGTGCGCCTCCTTGTGGTCAGGCCCTCGGTTGGCGTTACAGCGCCGCCGGGGGCCGCTTCTTGGGGCCGGTAGCCAGCTACCGTTCCCGCTGCGGCCGGCCTGGTTTAGCTAAGCCGGTCGCCACGGGGCCGGCGTGCCAGCGCGCGGCCCCACTTATGTGCCGGAGACGGTACAAGATGCGGGATGGGCCGCACGGGACGGCGCGCCGTGCGTAGGAGGAGTACGCTCCCCCGCCGGTGCGCCGGGAAGACTGGTCGGCAAGGATCGCCCATGAGCCAGACCAGAGCAACCGCCCCCCCAAGAAGCCGCGTTAGAAGCGACTCACCCGCGCACCGGCCACGTTCGCGAAACGTCCTGGCGTTCGCAGCGCTCGGCGTCGTCTTCGGCGACATCGGGACGAGCCCGCTCTACGCGATGCAGGCGATCTTCACCGGCGATCACCCGGTGCGCGCGACCCCGGCAGATGTCTACGGGGTCATCTCCCTGGTGGCTTGGTCGCTGACGCTGATGGTCTCGATCAAGTTCGTCGTCTTCGTCATGCGGGCCGACAACGAGGGCGAGGGCGGCGTGATGGCCCTCTATGCGCTCGTGCGACGAATCGCGGTCGAGCGGCCGGCGGTCAAGGGCGCCCTGCTTGCCGCCGGCATCATCGGCGTCGCGCTCTTCTTCGCCGACGCGATGATCACCCCGGCCATCTCCGTGCTCTCAGCCGTCGAAGGCGTTGAAGTCGCGGCTCCGAGCCTCTCCTCGATCATCCTGCCCGTAACGATCGGCGTGCTGGCGCTCCTCTTCGCCATCCAGCGCCACGGCACCGCTGCGGTCGGTCGGCTCTTCGGGCCGATCATCCTGCTCTGGTTCATCGCGATCGCCACTGCTGGGGTCGCTGAGATCATCCGCAATCCCGAGGCCTTGAAGGGCCTCGCGCCCTCCTACGCGGTCGAGTTCTTCGTCAACCACCCGCTGACGGCGTTCCTATCTCTCGGCGCCGTCGTGCTCGTCTTCACCGGTTCGGAGGCCCTCTACGCCGATATGGGTCACTTCGGCAGGCCCGCGATCAGCCGAGCCTGGTTCTTCGTCGCCTTCCCCGCCCTGATGCTGAACTACATCGGGCAGGCGTCGCTGATCCTCGAGACCCCAAGCGCGGTCTCGAATCCGTTCTACCTCCTCCTGCCGGACTGGTCGCGCGTGCCGATGATCGTGCTTGCGACCTGCGCGACGCTGATCGCATCCCAGGCAGTCATCTCCGGGGCGTTCTCGGTCACGCGGCAGGTCGTCCAGCTCGGCTTCCTGCCGCGCATGACGATCAGACACACCTCGGCGGAAACGATCGGCCAGGTCTATCTGCCAGCCGTCAACTGGACCCTCTTCGTCTTGGTCGTCGGCCTCTGCCTCGGCTTCGGTTCCTCGGAGAAGCTGGCGACTGCCTACGGCATCGCGGTCATGGGCACCCTCCTGATCGACTCCATCCTGTTTTTGGTCGTGGCGCGGGCGCTCTGGCACAAACCGCGCTCCCTGATCGCTCTCGGGGTGATCGGATTCGTCCTGCTCGACCTGCTCTTCCTGGGCGCCAACCTGCCGAAGATCACCGAGGGCGGCTGGTTTCCGATGTTGGTCGGCATGGCGATCTTGCTTCTCTTCACGACCTGGCATCGAGGACGCGATCTGCTCTCCGCAGAGCGGACGCGGGCGGAGGGCACGCTGCCCGACTTCATCGAAGAGATGCACCGGAAGGGGTTGCCGACGCGGATCAAGGGAACGGCCGTCTTCCTCAACCCCTCGAAGGAGAGCACGCCGTTGGCGCTACGTGTTGCGCAGACGCGGCTCCGCGCAATCCCCGAAGAGGTCGTGATTCTTACCGTAGATATCGGGAACGTGCCGAGCGTCCCCGATGAGGAGCGCGCAGAACTCGATCATCTCGGCGACCCTGACGACGGGTTCTCGCACCTGACCCTGCGCTACGGCTACATGGACAACCCCGATGTCCCGAGGGGGATCAACGTGGCGCGGGATCAAGGACTCACGAGCTTCAACCCGTACCACGTCACCTACTACCTCTCGCAGATTGCCCCGATTCCCTTCGGCGACAAGGGCATGGCGCATTGGCGCAAGGACCTCTTCTTGGCGATGAACCGCAACGCCGCGAGCCCCGTTGGCTACTTCAACATCCCGGCCGAGAAAGTCGTCGCCCTCGGCGGCCAGATCAGGTTCTAGACAGCGACCTTCACGGCAGCGCCAGCACCTCCACGAACCGATGGCCGGTCGCGGGACTTTGGTATAGCGGGGGAGGGCTTTGGATACCTTCCCGCGACCCGCTATCGGTTCGTTTGCGCTCGTAGGGACGCTTGCAGAAGCCGCCCGCGCCGACGCGGTCAGACCTTCAGAAACGGGAGGCAACACCCAGAGGTGCTGGCCCCGACCCCTGGGCGCAATTCGCTTGATCGCCTCATCCGACTTGTTCCAGCCTAAGCGGAAGACGACACGAGTTTTGAGCAGCTATCCAGCGAGCACCGCTCATCGCTCCGAGACTTTCAAGCGCGGCACAATAGGAGTACGTGAGGGTCTTCGCCAAGGAACCCTCTGACTACCCAACGATTGCGGTCAAGCCAGCGTTCCTGCGCCTAAGCCGCCTCTGACTCCGGACTCTCGACCACGCGAATCTCAGGCGGCTCCACGATCTGCGCCATCCCCTGCTCGACAGCTTCCACAGCGGCGACCGCCTCGCGTAGGTCGCGTTCAGTTCGGCTGATTTCCTTGCTCAGCTGCCGTTGACGCTGCCGGTGGGCCTCAAGAGACTTGCTGTCGCCGGGGACGTTGCTCAGTAGCTCGGCCAGCTCGGCTTGCTGCTGGCGCAGCTGGTCGCGCAATTTCTCGATGACGCTCGGGTCCAGGTAGTAGTTGCCGGATCGGGTCGAGGCCCAGACGAGCGGTGAGCGATTGACCTGATTCAAGAAGACCGCATCGGGTCGCTTGCCCGCGACCACGTAGCCTGCCTGGGTCAGGAGCGCGTACCAGTCGCGGTAATGAATCGGGCTGACGCCGTGCTCGCTAAGCAAGAGCGGAACCGCGACCTCGCGGATTGCTGCGCCGCTGAGAACTTGAACGTCGCCCTCGGGCGTCCGCCTGACCTCGCGGATCTCAATAGGCTCGCTGCCCGACTCGGCCAGCTGCTCAAGAACTTGGAGTCGCTGGTCAACCGCCTCCAGCTCCTCATCAATCGCATCGACTTTGGCTTGGAGCGACTCGCGTCGCTTATTGAGCTGCGAGCGCCGACGATCCAAGCGGTCGCGCTCGGCGCGAGCGGCGCGGGAGAAACGTTGTGAAGCTTTGACTTTCGGTTTGGCCATGGCGCGGTTCTTATCCGTTTGAGAATCAACAGCCAGGCACGACCCTCGGATGCCGTCACGTGCTTTCAAGCCAAATCTCGGATTGGAGTTGTCTCAACTTGATCTGTGGAAAACCCTGTGGACTTCGGCCGGAAACCGCATCAACAAGCCAAATCTCCTAGTAGGGGCGCTTTTCCTGTGGAAAACGCTCCTCTCTAGAAGCACTCCGCAAATAAGGAGCTTTTTGGCTCTATGACAGGCGTCATGGCTTGTTGTTTCAGAAATTTGCCTAGTCATAACCCTTGATCTGAAAAGAGCCATCCGGCTCGCGTCGTACCTTGACTAGTGCCGTTGTTAAACAGACGATCCAAGGGGGAACCAATGGCCGCAGCCGCTAGCTCAGCGCACCCGCCGTTCCGCTTCACGTCCAGCCGGTCCGGAGTCTTGGCCAGCGAGGGCGACGGGAACCCTGGCAAAGAGGTTGACCGCGACACGCTGTTCAAGATGGTCCGGAGCGCCGCCAACGCGAAGCTCGCGGGCGCTGACGGACTCCGAGACGAGACCAAGGAGATGCGGAGCATCGCCGACGTCGCCGAGGCGGTTGGCGACCACAAGACGGCGAGCGCGCTTCGAGCGACCCTGAAAGGACTCGTGGACGCCGCCAAGGGTTAGCACCGGTACCGCCACCACTTCGGTCCTGCCTGGCTCCCACTCGATGCTGCGCGATACCGAGCGCGAGCGCATCAACGCTCTGCGG
The DNA here is from genome assembly GCA_036279555.1 of Solirubrobacterales bacterium. Lineage (GTDB taxonomy): Bacteria > Actinomycetota > Thermoleophilia > Solirubrobacterales > 70-9 > VRUE01. Next base: position 8,036 of record DASUIY010000174.1, read on the forward strand.
AACTACTCCTATCTGTTCGTTTGCGCTCGTAGGGACGCGCGCAGAAGCCGCCCGTGCCAACGCGGTCAGGTCCCTTCAGAAACGGGAGGCAACACCCAGGAGTAGCGCTGGACGAATCCGAAGCGGCTCGCGTTGGACGCCAGCCACCCGTACGCGGTTTCGGGCCCGAGGTCGAGCTCGGTGGCGCAGCGGTGCAGCGACTGCCCCGGCGGCGCCACCCAGCGCGGGTCCGGGTGGGCGGCAAAGAGCGCCGCCTGTTCGGCGTCGGAGCGAAAGCCCGAGTTGACGACGAGCGCGAGGCCGGCGCCGGCAGCCGCAGCCGCCATCCGGTCGAAGGCGGCGGCGACGTCGGGCCTCATCCCCTCCCCCTGCCTGACGACGAGAGGGCCGCTGTAGCCGCCGCCGCTAGCCATCCTCTGCGCCCCGCCGGAGCTCGAGGAGGGCGCTCCGGCTTCGGCTTCGGCGGAGGCCTCGGTGCGCGCCGGGCGGCCACCCAGATCGACCTCGGCGAGAACGACCGCCCGGGCCCGAACCGGCGCGAACGAATCGACATCCGGAAACGAGACCCGCAGGCGATCCGCATCCACGCCGTTCGCCCGTCCCGCTGCAAGCGCAGCTGCCCGAGCGCGTGCCAGATATACGCCCTTGTCCAGGTGGCGCGGATCCGGCCGGCCGTCGGGCAGGCGCGGCGGCGAGAGCAGCCGCGGGAGGTCGTCGCGCATCGACCGCGCGGCCGAGATCGCCGCCAGGTCCGCCGCCCGCTGCGCCCGCCCCTTGCCCGTCACCGCTCCCGCGATCGCCACCAGCGCCAGGGCGGCTGCGATCAGGGCAAATGAGCCGCCCAGCGCCAGCGGCAGGGCCTGCCCGTCCCCGTCCTCCCAGCCCATGCCCCGACCCTGCCGCGTGCCGGCGCACGCGTGGTGCGCAAGATCGAGCGAAACCGAGCCGATAACGTGACGGAACAGCCCGAGCGTTCCGCCGGCAGGGCCTGGCGTGCGACCGAACGAGCCGAGAAGGACCGATGCCACAGACCCACCCAGACCGCCCCTCCCAACCGAAGACCCTGGTCGCCACCATCGCGATCGCGGCGATCGCGCTCCTGGCCGTCGCGCTGCCCGCCCAGGGCGCCACGTCCAGCAAGCGCGTCGCCAAGCAGGCGCAGAACGCCACGCTCGGCAAGACGATCCTCACGACCCTGAGGGGCCGCACGCTCTACACCCTCAGCGTCGAGACCGGCGGCACCTTCATCTGCAAGCGCGGCTGCCTGTCCGCCTGGCACCCGCTCTATGTCGCAGCCGGAGTCAAGCCGACCGGCCCGGTCAAGCTCGGCGCGATCAAGCGGCCCGACAACGGGCGGCGCCAGGTGACCTTCCGCGACCGGCCGCTCTACACGTTCGACGGCGACGAAAAGGCAGGCGACGCGAACGGCGAGGGCTTCAAAGACGTCGGCACCTGGCACGCCGCCGCGCCGTAGAAAGCCTCGAGCTCTAGCGGGAGCGGACGGCGGCGATCGTCTGCCTCAGCGTCTCGCGCGCGTCGTGGTGCGGCATCCAGTGCAGCCTGCGGCGGGCCCGCGCGGTATCCATCAGCACGGGCCGGCGAACCGCCTCGATCCAGGCCGCCTCGTCGGGCAGGAAGGGCATCAGGGCCACGGCCTCGGCGGCGACGCCGACGGCGAGGTGCGGCGCCGGCACCGCGTGCCAGCCGAGCGCGTGGGCGAGGTCGGTGATCGTCATCTCCCCCGGCCCGGCGAGGTTGTAGACGCCCGGCGGCCCGTGGCCGATCGTCGCGGCGCAGAGGGCGGCGGCGACGTCGTCGTGGTGGACGAGCTGGAACGGCACGCCCGGGTCGGGTAGCACCGGCCGCAGCTCGGGAACCCTGCCGAGGGCCCAGCGCAGCGGCCCCGGGATCCGCTGCCCGATCGCCAGCAACGGGATCATGTCGAGCAGCAGGGTCGCCTCCGGCCCGGCGACGATGCAGGGGCGGAAGACGTAGGCATCAGTGGCCGACCCGGCCAGGGCCTCGTCCAGCACCGCCTCGACCTCGGCCTTGTGGGCGGAGTACGGATGGCGCGACGTGCCCTTTACCGGATCGTCCTCGCTGAGCAGCTCGGGCATGCCGCGGCGGAAGCCGTAGGCGGCGACCGAGGACGTGTAGACCAGGCGCTTCGCGCCTGTGGCCGCCGTGGCCTCGAAGACGTTGCGCGAGCCGGTCAGGTTGACCTCGCGGCTGTCGCGGTCCCCGGCCATGATCGCGAAGGCGAGGTGGACCACGACGTCGACCCCCTCGACCAGATCCTCGACCGCCTCCCGGTCGAGCACGTCCCCACGCCGGTATTCGGTCTTCTCCCAGCCGTGGCCGGCGAGGTCGAAGGGCCGCCGCGCCATCCCGATCACGCGGCCGACCTCCGGGGCCCGCTCGAGGGCGGCGATCAGGGGGCGGCCGATCTCGCCGGTGGGGCCGGTGACTGCGACGGTCAGCATGCGGCGATTCTGCCGAAACGCGGGGTGGGGCGGCGCTCGGTCCGCCGGCGGCAGGCCCGGGCCTACCGGGCCGTGGGCTTGATCGTGACCGTGGACTTGATGACGCCGGCGCCGCTGACCGTCGCCTTCACGGTCTTGGCCTTGCCCAGCACTTTCCTGGCAGCGCCCGCAAGCTTGACCTTGAGCGTCTTCGACGCCCCGGCGGCGAGGCTGAAGGGGGCCTTGCCGATCTCGACCTTTTTGGCCTTGGCCTTGCCGATCTTGAGCTTGGCGACCAGCTTCAGGCTGCCTTTGCAAGGGCCCTGGCCCTTGCAGGAGATCCTCAGCACGGCCTTGCCGCCCTGGAAGAGCGCTGCGCCGGAGACGCTCAGCTTGCCGGGGGGCGGCGGAGCTTTGGTCCCCGTGCCGCCGCCCGTCCCGCCCCCACCCGTCCCGCCACCGCCTGAAGTCGGTTCGAGATCGAAGGTCGCGGTGACGGCCAGGTCTTCTTCTTCCACCAGCAGTTCGCACGGGTCAGCGGTGCAGTCCCCGGACCAGCCGGCGAACTGGGAGCCGGAGCTCGCCGAGGCGACCAGCAGCAGTTCGGTCCCTTCTGCGTACGCGGGGGCACAGGTTTCGAGCGGTCCCGTACCGGCTTTGCATTTGACCGTGCCCGAGCCGGTGCCGGCTTTGGAGACTGTGAGCGAGGGGCCAACGAGAACGAAGGTGGCGGTGACGACGCTGTCTTCTTCCATCGTCAGTTCGCATGGCGAGAGCCCTTCGCAATTGCCGGAGAATTCGACGAATTCCGAGCCGGGATCGGGAACTGCAATCAGAGCGACTTCAGCGCCTTCGGGGTACTCGGACGCGCAGGGTTCGGGACCTTCCTGAAGTTCGCATTCGACCTCGCCGGTGCCGCTGCCGTCCGTTTCGATCGTGAGGGTGAATTCCGTGACCGGCACGGGTTCGAAGGTCGCGGTTACTTCATGGTTTTCGTCCATGACCAGTTCGCAGTCGAGAGGGCCGCAATCACCCGAGAAGTCGACGAATTCCCATTCGATTTCGGGTTCGGCGACCAGCGAGACTTCGGTTTCTTCGGGGTATTCGTCTTCGCAGGGTTCCGCCGGTCCGAATTCGACTTCGCATTCGACCGTGCCTTCGCCGACCACGTTGATCGTGAGGCTGAAGTCGGCGGCAGAGGCCGGGGCCGCCGGGATCAGCAGCAGGCCCGCGGCGAAGAAGGCAAGCAGGGCGAGGCGCAGCCCGCCAGACGTCGGTCGTGCTCCCCCTCCCATACCGAACACAACCCGAGCTTATTACAGAAGTAGTGCTCCCGAACGGGGACAATCCGCTTGCGATGCGCCTCTCAGGCGCTGACGTCGACGATCTCGACCAGCGTCTCGAGGCCGCGCAGATCCTTGGCATTGCAGGTGTAGAGGGGGAGCTCGTATGCCAGCGCCGTGGCGGCAATCATCAGGTCAACGGCACGGGCGCCGCGGGCCTTCCTGCCCGTAGCGGCCACGGCCGCATAGATCTGGCCATACGCACGAGCACACCGGGATTCGAATGGCAGGGCGTCTGCATCGGCCTCGAAACGCTGGAGGCGATCTTGGCGCCGCGCCCGCTCCATTTCGTCGGAGACCGCATGGGGACCAGATGACAGCTCGGCGAGCGTCAGGGTCGAGATCGAGATCTCCGCTGGGAGCCTGGCGGCATCGACTTCATCGATGCCAATGACTACGGAGGTGTCGACAAGGCCGCGCCCCCCGAGGGGGTCAGCCACGGGGCGTAGGATCCTGATCGACGTAACGGTCGATGTCCGCTCGGAACTCCTCATAGTCGATATGGGGAGCCCCCTTGAACGCAGCAAGGAAGACATCCCTAGGAACGAACTGGCGCCGCTTGTAGGGATGCAGTTCACCGACCGGTCGCCCGTTGCTGGTCACGATGAAATCCTCGCCGGCGTCCAAAGCCCTCATCACCTCGCCGCTGTTGTTGCGCAGCTCTCGCTGGGTCAGCTTCCTCGTCATCCGGGTCACTGTAGCACGCGTGCGCCGCTGAAATTTCGCTTTCCAAAAGGGATTTGACCAGGGACGAAGGCAACCCACCGGGAGCATCCGGGGGCAGGACTCCGAACAACGCCCGGCGCGCGGGCACCCAGGAGAGGGGTCGCTTCAGGACCTTCACCCACACGCCGCGGCACAGCAGGCCGCCGACGGCAAGGGCTGTCAGGGCCCGATCGGAGGCGAGATCGGCACGAAGGATCGCACCCGCCGGCCGGATGCCCTCCTCGGCCAGCAGCGGCTGAAGCCACGCGGGAGGCAGGTGGACGACGGCGACGGAGTCGCGGACGAGGGGCAGCGCCGACCGAACCGACTCGAACACCCCCTCCTTTTCGGGGACCGCGAGGTGGCAGGTCTGCCCGCGGGAGGCGGCCCGCAGTTGCGGCAGGTGGGCCGCGAGCCGCTCCTCGAGCCCGCGCGCGCCGGCCGACGCGATCAGGGTCGGGCGGGGCGGCCGCCCGCCGACGTCGATCAGGAGACCCGGCCGGTCGGGGTCGGATCCGGCACAGGCGAGCGCAGCCGCGGCAGCCTTCGAGCCGCTCGCGTCGCCGACGGCCGTGACCAGGACCAGGCGCCCGTTCATCGCCCTGCCGGCCTCGCGAAAGCGGAGCTCGTGACAGCCAATGCCCCCGCGAGGCCCGGTAGCGGCGACGGCGCACGCAGCCGAACAGTCACCTCTCCCCCGCGCACCGCCACCTCGAGGTCCTCCTCTGCCCAACCGGGAAGCGCCTTTCCGGCGGCGGGCTTGGCCGGCCGGCCCGCGGCCAGCGCCAGCGCCCCCGCCTCGGCGGCGCCGTCGGCGAGAACCACGGCGTAACCGGCGAGCAGCAGTTGCAGGGCGACCGCCCCGGCCAGCAACAGCAAGGGGATCGCGGCGACCGCTTCAACCGCCGCCTGCCCGCTCTCCCTACTCACCGCCCAGACCACTCTCGGTCTCGACGATCAGGTGCGGCAGCCCCGGCAGGAGGCGGGGCACCGCCACGCGCACCGAAACCGTCCCGGCGTCCTCGATCCGAGCTCCGGCTCGCAGCGACGGCGGCAGGGCGCTGCGCGCTGCCGTCCTCGCATCGCCCCCAACCAGCGCGGCGCGCGCCCCCGCACGCACGGCCACGCCAGCCGACCAGAGCGAGTGGCCGACGAGGCCGAGCTGCGCCGCCACGAGGACCGCCAGCAGCAGGAAGGGGACCACCGCGATCAGCTCGACCGAGGCGGTCCCCTCCTCCCTGTGGCCTGCGCTGCTGGCGATCCGTGGCGGCACGCCATGACCGTCGCAAGCCCAGGCGCGCGCGTGGCGCGCTCAACCGCGCGGATCGGTGAATTCTCTCGCGTTCGGAGCGCTCAGTAGGAGTTCGCGTCGGTCCAGACGCGCCAGATCGCCGCCACCGAGGCGCCGAGCAGGACGATCCAGACGAGCGTGCCGCCACCGCTGGAGAAGAGCTCGTCGCTGCCGGCGATCAGCAGGGCGATCATCCCCAGCGCCCCGTAGAGCAGCGCCCGGCGGGCGTCGCTCAGCGTCGCCAGCGTCAGCTGGTTCTGGCGGCTGAGCACAAACAGCGTCCAGGCGATCCCCGCCAGGAAGCCCATCGTGATCGCGGTGAGGATCGCTTCGGCGACGTTGCCACCGGCGGGCGCGAAGGCGACGAGCAGCGCCAACAGCAGGACGATCGCGACGTTGCGCACGGTACGCACAGGGGAATTCTACGCGCCGCTGCCAAGCAGGCTTGCGATCCCATAGGCCACCGCCCCAACCGCAGCCGAAGCCGGCACGGTCAGCAGCCAGGCGGTGACGATATTGCCGGCGACTCCCCAGCGCACCGCAGAAAGCCGCTTCGCCGCGCCGGCACCCATCACCCCGCCGCTTATCGCGTGGGTGGAGGAGATCGGGTAGCCGAAGAAAGTCGCAACGAGAATCGACACCGCCCCTGCGCCCTGGGCGGAGAAGCCCTGGGCGGCGTCCATCTTGATGATTCGCGAACCGGTGCCGCGCAGGATCCGCCAGCCGCCGCTGTAGGTGCCGAAGGCGAGCGCCGCTGCCGCCGAGAGCATCACCCAGAGAGGTGGATCGGAACCCTCCCCGAGGGTTCCGTGGGTGATCAGCGCCAGGGTTATCACCCCCATCGTCTTCTGCGCGTCGTTGGCGCCATGCGCCAGGGCCAAGAGGCCACCGGTGAGAGCCTGGCCACGACGGAAGGCACGCGATACCTGGCCAGGCCGCCGCCGCCCCACCAGACGGTAGACGACGACAATCAGGACCAGGGCGAGGAAGAACGCAGCGAGCGGGGCGAGCAGCGCCGGGATCAGAACCTTGTCGAGGACCCCGCGACCGAGCACCGCGTCCGTCCCCGCCGCAGCCACGGTCGCGCCCAAGAGCCCGCCGATCAGCGCGTGGGAGGAGCTCGAAGGAACGCCGAGGCGCCAGGTGCCGAGGTTCCAGGCGATCGCCCCAACCAGTCCGGTGAACACCACGGTCGGGGTGATCGCGGCCGCATCGACCACGTCGCCGGCAACTGTCGCCGCTACCGCGACCGAGATGAAAGCCCCGGCGAAATTGAGCAGCGCCGCCACCGCGATCGCAACCTGCGGCGCCGCCGCGCCGGTGGAGACGGCGGTCGAGATCACGTCGAAAGTGTCGTGAAAGCCATTGCTGAAGGCGAAGCAGAGCGCCGCGACGACGGCGAGCACCATGGCGACGTCGGAACTCACGAGTTCTTGATGACGATGCCCTCGAGAGTCTGCGCGGCGGTCTCTGTCGCGTCGATCGCGTTCTCGAGCACGGCGAACATGTCCTTCCAGCGGATCACCACCATCGGGTCGATCCCGTTCGAGAACAGCGATGCGACCGCGTCGCGGGAGATCCTGTCGCCCTCGTTCTCCAGCCGGTGGATCTCGATCCAATACTTGTCGAGATCTCTGAAACGGCGCAAGTTCTCCAGCCCACCGGCGAGCTGCTCGCAGGCGCCCACCAGCACCTTCGTCAGGGCCTGGGCCTGGGCCATCGGCGCCTCGATCTGGTAGAGGCCGAGGAAGTCCGCTGCCTCCTCGGTGTAGTCGACGATGTCGTCCACCTGCGTCGCCAGCCCGTAGATGTCCTCGCGGTCGATCGGCGTGACGAACGTGGAATTCAACCGCTGGACTATGTCGTGCGTAATCCTGTCGCCCTCCTGCTCAGCCTTGAGGATCTCGCGCGAGAGGCCGCTGTCGTCGGGCCAGGAATTCATCATCTCGTCGAGCAAACGAGCAGCGTGGACCGTGTTCTGCCCGGCCTCGATGAAGAGATCGAAAAAGGTGCGATCGCGGGGGATGAGCGAGAACCGTGCCACCGCCCAATCCTATTCTTCGCCCCGGTCCCGCTCGTTTCAGCCAGCGCTCGCCGCTAGCTGCTCGGCTGCACGCGCCGCATGGCGCTCCCGCAGCTCCTCCTGGACGCTGCGACGCTGCCCGTTTTCGGGCCCGAGCCGGGTCCAGACGCCATCGCGATCGAGCTCCCAGGCGTTGGCGTTCTCGGCGAAGCAGCGCTCGAGCATGTCGAGCAGCTCGACTTTCAAAGCGGGATCCTCGACCGGCGTCACCAGCTCGACGCGGCTGTCTAGGTTGCGCGGCATCAGGTCGGCCGAGCCCATCAGCACCCGCGTCTCCTCGCCGCGCTGGAAGGTGTAGACGCGAGAGTGCTCGAGGAAGCGCCCGACGATCGAGACGACGCGGACGTTCTCGGAGACGCCGGGCACGCCCGGCCGCAGGCAGCAGATCCCGCGCACGTTGAGGTCGACCCGAACGCCCGCCTGCGACGCCTCGTACAGCGCCTGGATGCAGGCGGCGTCGACCAGCGAGTTCATCTTCAGCGCGATCCGCGCCTCCTCGCCGGCACGCTGCGCCTCGACCGTGGTCTCGATCTCCTCGAGGATCCGGTCGCGCATCGTCGTCGGCGAGACCAGCACCTTGCGGTACTCCGCTGGGCGCCCGTACCCGGTGAGGAAGTTGAACATCTCGGCGACGTCGGCGCCGATCTCCTCGTCGGCCGTGAAGAGGCCGAAGTCGGTGTAGAGCCGGGCCGTCTTCGGGTGGTAGTTGCCGGTGCCGACATGGACGTACTCGCGCACCCGGTCGCCCTCGCGGCGGGCGACGAGGATCGCC
>DASUIY010000175.1:0-8143 GCA_036279555.1 Solirubrobacterales bacterium
CAGCCGCCGCGGCCGAGGTCGAGGAGGGCCCCATCGCCGGCCTGCCCGCCTCTGGTCTCTCCGGATCCCCCGCCTTCGGGGCGGTTGAAGAAGAGGGCGACGTGGGAGTGGCCGATCAACCCGATCCGCAGCCGGTGGGAGTCCATCCCGGCAGCGGCCTGCTCGCGGGAGAGCACGTACTCCCACACCGGGTCGCGGGGAGAGGCATGGAAGAGCCCGATTCCCTCTCGCTCGCCGCTGGGCTCCAGCGTCCGCAGGAACTCCAGCGTGCCCTCCCCGACGTTTTCGCGCGTCCACTCGACCGCCACCGCCGCCGCCTCGGAGAAGGAGGAGATGTCGAGCGCGCCGAGGACTGCCAGGTCGTGATTGCCGACCAGGCAGACGCGGCAGCGCTCGCGCACCAGGTCGGCGCATGCGTCGGGCTCGACCCCGTAGCCGACCACGTCGCCGAGGCACCAGGTCTCCTCGACTCCCGCCGCCTGCGCCGCCTCGAGAACCGCTTCTAGCGCCGGCAGGTTGGCGTGGACGTCGGTGATCACGGCGGCGCGCACGCCGGCCAGCGTACTCAGTGTTCAGGGCGTGCCTGGCTCAAAGGGGTCAATGAGACCCCTAAAGTCAGACGTGCCCGCCCCTACATACGATGGGCGCGATGACGGCAGCCAACGACCCGATCGCCGAGCTGCGCTCAGCGGTGGACCGTGCCGCCCTTGCCCTGCGCGAAGGCGAGCCGACCGGCCCCGAGCCGACGCTGGAGCGACCGCCCAAGCCCGAGCTGGGCGACTACAGCTCCAACGCGGCGATGCTGCTCGCCGCGCCCCTGGGCGAAAACCCGCGCGACGTCGCGAAAAGGCTCGCCGCCGAGCTCGGCGAGCAGCTCGGCGAGGGAACGGTGGAGCGGATCGAGGTCGCCGGCCCGGGTTTCGTCAACCTCTTCCTCGCCGATGCGTGGTACCGGCGTGCGATGGCCAGCCTCGCCGCCGCCGGCGAGCAGGGTCTCGGCCCGGAGCGGACCGCCACCCCCGAGCGCGTTCTGGTCGAGTTCGTATCCGCCAACCCGACCGGCCCCCTGCACATCGGCGGCGGTCGCCACGCGGCCTACGGCGACTCGCTCGTCCGCCTGCTGGAGGCGGTGGGGCACGAGGTCGAGCGCGAGTTCTACGTCAACGACGCCGGCGTGCAGATCGGCCGGTTCGCGGCCTCGATCGCCGCCCGGATGCGCGGCGAGGAGCCGCCCGAGGACGGCTACGAAGGCGCCTACGTCGGCGACCTGGCCGAGCAGATCGCCGGCGAGGGGATCGATCCCGGCGACCTCGAGGCGGTCGGCCGCCGCGGCGTGGAGCTGGTGCTGGAGATCGTGCGGGGCACCCTCGACCGCTTCGGCGTCCGCTTCGACAACTGGGTCTCCGAGCGCGACCTCTACAACCGCGGCGAGGTCGATGCCGCCCTCGCGCAGCTGGAACGGGAAGGTCATACCTACCGCAGCGAAGACGCGCTCTGGCTGCGCACGACGAGCTTCGACGACGACAAGGACCGGGTGCTGATCCGCGCCAACGGCGAGCCAACCTACCTTGCCGCCGACGTCGCCTACCACTGGGACAAGCTCGAGCGCGGCTTCGAGCGGCTGATCGACGTGTTCGGCGCCGACCATCACGGCTACGTCGCCCGCCTGCGGATGTCGATAGCCGGCCTCGGGTTCGACACCGACCGTTTCGAGGCGCTGATCATGCGCCTCGTCCACATCGTCGAAAGCGGCGAGCGGGCGCAGATGTCAAAGCGCAGCGGCGAGTTCGTCGCCCTGGACGAGCTGCTCGACGACATCGGCGCCGACGCGACGCGCTGGTTCATGCTCTGGCGCAGCCACGACACCACCGTCGACCTCGATCTCGAGCTGGCCCGGCGCCAGTCCAACGACAACCCCGTCTATTACGTCCAGTACGCCCACGCGAGGATCGCCAGCATTCTGCGCAAGGCGGAGCCCGAGCCCGAGCAGGTCGTCTCCGGCGCCGGCATCGAGACCCCAGGCGTCTCGCTGGAACCCGCCGAGCGCGAGCTGGTCAAGCGCCTGCTCGAATTCCCCGACGAGGTGAGGGAGGCCGCCGCCCGCCGGGCTCCGCACCGCATCTGCGCCTACTCGACCGCGGTCGCCGCGGACTTCCACGGCTTCTACCGCGACTGCAAGGTGATCGGCGCCGAGGGCGAGGGTGTCGAGCGCTCGCGCCTGGCCCTCTCCCTGCTCGCCAAGCGCACGATTGCCGGCTCGCTCGGGCTGCTCGGGATCTCGGCTCCGGAGCGGATGTGATGCTCGGGCGGCGGCCGAAGCGCCCGCTGCTGGCGGAGATCCCAGCGCGGCAGGAGAGTCCCTCGCGCCCGGCGGCGCTCGGCCGGGCCGAGCTGCAGGCGTTCTCTGGGCTGGCGCGGGAGCTGACCGGGTCGGGCTCCGTCCTGACCACGGGCCCGGCCAGGTCGGCCGTCGCGCTCGGGCTTGCGGCGGCCGCCGTCGCGCAGGGCCGGCGCGTCGCCTTGCTCGAGTGCGACCTGGCGACCCCCGCGCTCGCCCTCACACTCGGCCTCGACGCCACTCCCGGCCTGCACGAGTACCTGCTCGGCGAGACGGGGGCGGCCCAGCTCCTGCAGCCGCTGACGCTGGCCGGCCCTGCCTCCGGCGGGGCTTCCGAGCCCCTGGTCTGCATCGTGGCCGGGACACCCGAGCCGGCGCCGGTGGCCCTGCTCGATTCCGACCGCTGCGACCAGGCGATTCAGAAGCTTCGGCACGCCTACGACCTGCTCGCGATCGTCGGCCCCCCTCTGGGGAAGGACGCCGATGCGTTGCTGGCCCTGGCCGAACACGCCGATGCGACGATCGCCTGCGGTGGGCAGGCAGACCTCCGCAAGCGCCTGCCGGCACCCGTCACCGGCCGCGTCCTCGTCGGCTGAGTCAGAGGTCGTAGCGCCGCAGGTCGGCCTCGAGCCGTTCGGCCTCCTCGCCCTGCGGAGCGGTTGCGGCTCCGGGGGGCGGCGAGCGGTCCCCGTCGCGCCGCCAGCGGGCGACGCCGAGCGCAAGCGCGCAGACCGCGACGACCAGTGCGACGACCGGGACGAGGTAGGCGGAGAGGTCGAACCCGGTCGCCTCCGGAAGGGCCAGGGCCGCCGGGCCGTACTGGCTGACCAGCGCGTCCTTGATCTCGGCCTTGGTCCTGCCTTCGGCGACCAGCTTCGCGACGTAGACCTTCTGGCGGCGGGCCTGCGGCGAGTCCGAGAGCTCGAGCAGGGTGCCGCAGATCGGGCACATCACCTCGTCTTCGACGTCGCTGACCGTCGTCTTCGGAACCGGCGCGGCGCCCATGGCTGCGGCGGGCGCGGCAAGCGACAGCACCACAGCGGCGAGGAGTGCCAGGCGCCTCATCGGCGGCCTTCGATCAGGGGCTCGACCTGTTCGCGCAGGAGCCGGTCGTCGAGCGGCCGGCGCCAGATCAGCGCCAGCCGGCCCTGGGGGTCGACGAGGAAGTTCTCGGGCACCCCGGTCGAGCCGAAGGCGGCGCTGCGCTCGTCGCCGACCGAGCGCAGCTGGGGATACGTGGTCGGGTAGCTGCGCAGGAAGGCGAGCGCGTCGTCGCTGTTGTCCTGGACGTTGATCCCGACCACCGTCGTGTCACGGTCGCGGTAGCGGCGCTGGAAGCGCTCCAGCGCCGGCACCTCCTCCTGGCAGGGAATGCACCAGGAGGCCCAGAGGTTGACCAGCACCCACTGGCCGCGGTGCTCGGAGATCGAGCCCTGGCCCGGCCCCGGCAGCGCCGGCAGCTCTCGGTCGGGCACCCGGTCGCCGACCTCGATCTTCGCGTTCCCCTTGCTGAGCAGGCCGAAGGCGAGCAGGCCGATCACGGCCAGCACCGCGAGGAAGGTGAGGGACGAGCGCGCGCTCACGGCGGCGAAGACTAGTCAGCGCTCGACCCCGGCAACCTCGCTGCCGCCCTAGAATCCCCTTCGCGCGGACGTAGCTCAGTTGGTAGAGCGCGAGCTTCCCAAGCTCGAGGTCGCGGGTTCGACCCCCGTCGTCCGCTTCTTTCGCCCTTCTGTAGAGCCAAAAACTCGGGAGTGGTTCGAGACCCGTTCCAGATTTGGCTCTACAGCTCGAATCGCCTAGGCAGGCTCCTCGCTTGCAAATAATCTACCGATTGGTGGGTGGAGATCCCCCGGTGTTTTCGGCCCCTTTCATCCCAGAGAGGAGCGTTACGACAAAAATGACAGGCCGGGCGTCAAGGTGATGGCGGACAGCGCGTAGCGGGTGCCGAGGCCCAAGAGACCGAGACCGCGCCGCGGCAACTGCTCCTCGACCTAGAGGACCTCCGCTTCTCCGGCCAGTGTGTCCAGCCTGGAAGAAACCCACGAAATGTGTCAATTCCGCCCATTGGGCGACAAAAAGGCTATGGCGTCCAGAAAGCGAACGAGTCTAGATCCGACCGATGGCCGACCTTCGGTCGAACGACCGCAACTCTCAAGTCACAGAAACGCTGCAATGGCTTTGTAGGGCGGCGGCTGCGTGGTCTACGAAACAGAGCTTCATGGACCGCGGGCGCGGCGGTGGCTCCGTGAAGTGGAACCTAGCTGTTTTTGCCATAAGTATCTTTAAGTGATAAAAGATCGCACTGCACTTGGGCATTCAGGAAGAGACCGTGCGCTTGCCGTCAACGCTAGGAGAGAACGAGTGAGCAGTTCGACTATCCGAGTTTTGGGAGCACTTATGATCTGCGCTCTCCTCGTGGCGGCTGGCGCAGCCAACGCGAGAACCGCCGACCGCGGTCGCTACATCGTTGTGCTGAAGGAATCAGTCGACCATCCAGGCACGGTGGCTGAGGCACAGATGGAACGGCGCGACGGCAATCTGAGCGCCGTCTACAGACACGCGCTCAAAGGTTACGCGGCGACCCTGCCGCGCGACGAAGTCGACGCACTGAGAAACGATCCGCGCGTCGCCTTCGTCACCCCTGACCACCAGGCCTCCATTCTCGAAGAAGAAGTCGAACTCGAAACGGAAGAAAACGGTGCTGCCGAAATTCTCGAAGCTACGCTCCCGACCGGGATCAGCCGCATCTTCGCGCCCGGTAACGAAGCGCTCGACATCGACGGGGAAGACGACCTTCGCGCCGACGTCGACGTAGCGGTCCTGGACACGGGCATCGACTACGAACACCCGGACCTCGACGTCGTGGCACGTACTTCCTGCGTGACCGGCACCTGTGTCAACAACACCGGCGAAGACGGACATTCGCACGGGACCCATGTCGCCGGCACGATCGGTGCGATCGACAACGAAGAAGGCGTCGTCGGTGTGGCGCCGGGAGCCCGGATGTTGGCCGTCAAGGTTCTCGGCGATGCCGGCACGGGGCCGGAGTCCTCGCTTGTCGCGGGCGTCGACTGGGTTACCGCGCGGGCCGGCGAAATCGAGGTGGCGAACGTGAGCTTTGGCTGCCCCTGTTCCATGCCGGCGCTCGAAAAAGCGATCAACAGCTCGGTGGAAGCAGGCGTCGTCTATGCGGTTGCGGCCGGCAACAACAACGGCAACGCCAGTTCGGTCAGCCCGGCCAATAACTCGAACGTGATCACGGTGTCCGCCATCGCCGACTACGACGGCCAGCCGGGCGAGAAATCGTCGCCCACCTGCGCGAACAATGGGCTTGACGACCGCAAGTACAGCAAAAGCAACTACGGGGCGGGAATCGAGATAACAGCGCCCGGCGTCTGCATTCTCTCAACTGTTCCCGGCAACAATTATGGCTACAAGAGCGGTACCTCGATGGCTGCACCCCACGTCGCCGGCGCCGCTGCGCTTCTCGCCGCGCACAATCCACCCAACTCAAAAGCAGACGTTGAAGGCATCCGCGAAACGTTGGTCAAAACCGGCAACACCGGCTGGTTAGACACTTCTGGTGACGGCAGCCTCGAGCCCCTACTGGACGTAAGCGACGAATCAATCTTCAGCCTAAGGTGGACGCTGCAGCAACCCCTCAATCCTGGCTCAGGAGACCGGCTCTTGTTCGACCTAGCGTGTGACCAGACCGAAAGTGGCGACTGTACGGCGGTCGGGAGATATATGAATGCCGGCGTTACTACTCCCCTGGTTCAGCGCTTCACCGAAGGTTCCTGGTCACTTCAGACGGCGAAAGCACCTGGCGGGGCGTCCGCCTTCGACGGAGTAGCCTGTCCCTCTGAAAGCTCCTGCATTGCGGTCGGTGGCTATGAAAAAACGGCCGGCAGCGGTGTGCTGATGCTTGCGGAGCATTGGAATGGATCGTCGTGGTCGGAAGCTTCGACGCCTAGCCCCAAAAACGCCACCGCAGGCTTTCTGGCAGGAATTGGATGCAGCTCGACGAGTGCGTGCACTGCCGTCGGTTACGCTGTCATCAGCGGCGTCCGGAAACCAGTAGCCGAGCGATGGAACGGATCGACGTGGGCTGTGGAAGAATCCGTTCCAGTGCCCGCAGGAGCGACCTCGAGTGAGCTCTATGCCGTGGACTGCAGTTCGTCTACCTTCTGCATGGCGGTTGGCTTCTACACCAACGGCTCTGGCAAAACCCGGGGTTTCACGGCGACGTGGAATGGCACCTCCTGGTCCCTCAAAGCGATCGTGGAGCCCGAAAAAACGGTCGAAAGCTCGCTTCATGACGTTTCCTGTGTGGAAAGCGCCTGCACGGCGGTTGGCGCTTGGCAGCCTGGACCATCAAATCAATACAACCTTGTGCAGCGCTGGAACGGGAGTGAATGGTCCCTCCAAACTAGCCCTAGTAATGGACAGGCGAGTGTGCTGCAAAGCGTCTGGTGCAGAACCAGTACGTCTTGCACGGCGGTAGGCAATTTCCGAAGTACGGAAAGTTCTCCGATTAAGACCCTCGCCTTGCAATGGACCGGAACGGAATGGTTGATTGAGCCAACCCCGAATCCGTCTGGTGCAACCTTCGGCGCGCTAGTCGGGGTATCGTGTCAGGCGCCGACGGACACCTGTCGTGGAGTCGGGTGGTACACCGAATCAGGCACGAATAAGACCTTGGGTGCGGTGCGCGTTGGGCCGTGATCGAACCGACTTCACCGTCAATTAGCCCACTGAAATTTCTGGCGAAACAGAAGGATCAGAGATAGCGTCGCCAAATGCAATGTCCCCTCTGATGCCTCAGGATCGATGTCCGAGCTGCGGAGGTTCATCATTTCAGGCCGAGGCCCAAGGCTTCCTGCGGTGCGTCAACGTGATCGTGCTTGGACACCGTCTCCCGCCCGCCTGGCTGCAGCTTCCCCCGGTGCCCGTTGAAGGAGTCTGCGGGCGCCGGTTCCGCTCGCCGAGCTGGCTTCGCAGGCGTGCCCAGCTGCTGCTCGTCGACGAGCACGGCGGGCCGGTGGCCTGAGTCAGCGGCGCAGCAGGACTCGTTGGCGGACCACGTGGCTCGCGGACGCTCGGTCATCGATGGAGCGGTCCTCCGAGATATGAACCATCGCCCAGCCCTCCGAGGAGAGCTCTTCGAGGGTCTGTGCGATTAACGCGACCGGCAATGCGCCTCCCGGCGCCTGGATCGGGTCGACGTCGATCGGCGTGATGCCGTCACCGGCATGTACCGAGAGCGACCATGAGTCGATGAACCGCGTCTTCGCCTGCGATGGGGCCTTGGTCCCCGGCTTCGGGATCCACTGCTCTCGGCCGCGGCCAGGATGGATCGCGCCAAGGATCTCCCAGGCAGGGTCCGGAACAGCGCCGTTCACCATCTGGGATATCTCAGCGTCCTCGTTCAGGAGCCCGGCGTCCAGCAGGCCCTGCACGTGCACGGCGCGACTTGGGGTCGACCGGCTGCGCACCCGCACGCTCCCCATCAAGCGCTCGAGCGAGCCGTATCCGGCGGATTTGGCCGCGGTATCCAACGCACCCCGCAGCCGGTCTCGGAATGAGTCGTCGACGGCGGACGCCGACACGGTCGAACCAGGTGTGTCTGCCTCGATCGGGTAACGCTGCCGCTCGACGACGAGGTATGCGTAGCGGGCCGTCATGAGCGCAGACTCAACCAGACCCGTCGGAGATTGGGCCTAAGGGCAGGATTGCGGAATTTGGGCTTCCAACTACTAGGACGTGGGCATTCGATGCAGCACATGACCTCCCTTGGTGTAG
>DASUIY010000176.1:0-10818 GCA_036279555.1 Solirubrobacterales bacterium
CCCGTCTTCCTCGTTCCATCCTGAAGGGGTCGAGAAGCGTCGGTTCTCCTCGTAGCTCTCGCCTCGCGTGTAGACGATCCCGGTTCGGCTGATGACGTGGATGTCGACACCTCGACCGAGGCGCCGACAAAACTCCGTCACAACCGCACCGGCCGTCTCACCAGTTCCGATCACACACACCGCTACGTCGTCCTCCGGGACACCCTCCATCGCCTTGCGCCCCTTCTCGGTCCAGAATGAGGCGCCGTCGAAGAAGTTCTCCGAGTTCTCTGGTCGGCGGATGAATTCACGGGGAGACCCGGGCCCGGTTACGACAAGTCCGGCAGCCTCGTAGGCCTTGCCATTCGCAAGCTGGGCGACCCACCGGCCGTCGGCGGCGCTCAATGATTCGATCGGGCTGCCGATCTGGAACGGGTCGGCCCCCGGCTCAAGTCTGCGGACTTGGTCCGCGACCCACTCGAGGTAGGTACGAAAGACCGAGTGCTCCGGGCTCGGTTGCCCCCGGTCCACCCAGTCGGCGAAGGCCAACTCCCCGATCTCGGTTACCAGGAATGCCTGCCAGGAAAATCGGAGCATCTCGTGTGAGAGCCTGCGCTCGAGATCGTTGCGTCCAGGATAGGGGAACCCGACGTCCTTCAATGGCGGCGTACACAGCGCCTGGACCCCGTCGGAGTAACCATGCTCTCCACTCCAGTGCGCCCCGATCGAGTTTCCGTCAATGACGACAAATCCGGGAACCTCGATTCCCACCGCACGCATCGCCGCCCGCTTGGCGGCAAGGGCTACGCCCTTCGGGCCAGCTCCCAGCACAATCAGACCAGATATCTCGACGCTGTCCATTCGTGGGTCTTGTGGTCTCACGAGGTCGACTGACCTCAATGTGGAGTCACCACGTCAAGCGGTCAACGCTATCGGACCTGGTGGCGCTGGCTGCGGCTGGGTTCCGCTGAGGACACCACTGCACGGATACTTGCCATCTACCAGTTTGGCGGCCAGTTGTTTTGCTATACTTAAATCAGTGCGCCGCCAGGGTGAGCGTCAGCTTGCTCTTTTTACTCTTTGCACAAAAAATATTTTCAAGTTTTGGTTGCGTCTCGCCGATAGCAGCAGATACAATCTTTACTTGCTAGTTGCAATCGTCAAAGGAATGTGGTAATGAGCGTTGAGGTCGATGGATGGGAGGCGATGGGCACCAAAAAGCGTGTCCTCGTGCTGCTCCAACCATACGATCTCTACCTTGTCAAGCGTGCTCGTCGCGCAGGTTCCGAGGGAGAGCAGGCGCCCTCACCGTTCGTGGAGGCCGCGCTGCGTACTTTCCTCGAGATGGGCACCAATGGCGGCGAAGGCAAGGCTCTTGATGCGATGAGTAAGGCAGCTGATCGACGCAAGCACGGTGAGCAGCTGTCGCGGCGAAGTATCCGGCTACACACGGACGTCAACGCGGAACTCGATGCCTTTGCCCAGCACGCGAACGAGTCCGCCTCCGTGGTCGTCGAAGCCGCCCTGGACAACGTGCTTAACGGGGAGATCGACGACATGCGCGCGGACCTTGCAGAAGCACAAAGGATAGAGCTCGGCGACCCGGTGTCGGCTGACTGACGGTCATCCTTTTTGCCCTGATCGATCGCTAGGGATATGCGGGGCGATACGCGGGGAGTCGGCGCTCCTGGCGAGAAGTGCCCGAAATCTGGCAGGGCGGTTGGAACGCGTTGCTTCCAGAAGCTTTGATGCAGTCGGCTATCCCAAGGAACTGAGGGGAGTTTCAATGAGAAGCTGCCAACCGGGGCATCTGTCAGGAGTCGGGAAAGTCGTGCGAAGGGCGCGGGTTGGTCCAGTGGCGGTGGCGGTGGCCTCGTCGATCAGAACGATCCGACGCTTTAAGCGGGCTGCTCGCCGGGCAACCAAATACCAAACTGTGTGGGCTGCGAATCCGGCTTGGAAATGACCTTGAACGGGAGCGCCGGGGCGTCCTTCCACTTCATTTCGAACCGCCTCGTTGAGGGTTTCAGCCCATCAACAACCTCGACCGAAGTCGGCTTCGGCACCTCTGCCTCGGCGATGCCCAGGCCCACCTTTTTGCCGAAGACCTCGATGTCGATCGGGAAGCGGGCGACCGACGGGCCTTCCTCGTGGCGCTTCAGCTCGTCCATTTCGTCGAGCGTGAATTCGCCGGTTAGCACTGGGTTCCGGTAGTAGCCGCTGCCCGTCCTAATCACCTTGGCGGCGATGCTCGCTGCTTCCGCTTCGGTGCCGAGAACCTCGTCGCCGACCTCGAAGCCGGTGATGCCGACGGCGTCCCGGATCGTGATCAAATCTTCGAAGAGCTTCGCCGCAGCCACGTACTCCGGAGCACGGTCCTCATGCTGACCGCCCTTGATCGGGATCGAACCAAGCGAGGCGAAGCCCGGGATCTCAATCGTCCCAGTGCCCTTGTCCCAGGCGATCAAGAGGCGGGCAGCCTCGAGGGCGCCTTGCAGATTCTCCGGCTCAGTCAGGTGTAGATCGAGCTGGGCATCGAGCGCCAGGCGCTCCCCCGAACGGCAAAAACGGAGGAAGAACGCGAGGGCGCCGTCGAAACGGGCGAATTCGGAGATCACCTCGCCATCGGCGAGCTCATCACGTGGCGGCACGTAGACCAACTCCAGCTTTCGCTCGATGAGCTTCCCATCGAGCTCACCCGTCAGCTTCACCTCCTGCGCATGGGTCGGCCTGAAGACGAGGTTGGTGAGCTTCGGCTCCTCCGATACCGCGCGCACGGCCTCAGGGAGGCCCTTCATCGGCACGGAGACCCCGTCCGGCAGCTCGGCCTCGCCGCGGCTGGCGAGCATCTGCGTCAACTCCCAGCGAGCCTCTATTCCCTCCTCACCGTCGGGAAACTCAAGCTCCGCGGTAACCGCATTGTCGTCGGTTTCCGGCCAGGCGGCAATCCGCAGCGTGCGATCCCGGCTCGCCTGGGTGACGACCATCACTGGCGGCTCCGCCCAAACCGGCTGCGGAGCGTCGCCGGTAGTGACAGCGACCTCAGTGCGGAAGTGTCGATCGCGGCGGCCAGCGGCGTCCGCCAGCTCGAGCCGGTCGATGATCGGATCCCCGCCCGGCCTCCTGGTCACCTGCAGGCCCCGCGCCTCCAGGTGCTCTGCCACCGCCAATGCCTGGTTCCGAGGGTCGGGCCCAAAAAACTCTTCGATGAAGCTCTCGTCCTTCTCCCGCAGTTGGGCAATCACCTGCGGTCCGCCGAGGTAAGAGACGTCGACGCCGGCGTGGCGCTCGTTCAACTTTTCCCGGAAGGTCTTCTTGACCACCTGGCTCATCTTGCGAGGAAAGACGAACACGACCTCCTCGGTGCCATGCTTCTTGACCACGGAGTCCAGCGACTCGATGCAGTGCTCCCAATGAACGGTCCGCGGGTAGTGCTTGACCTGCCATGCCTTCGGCGCTGCGTCCGGTCGCTCCAGCAAGACGTCTGCGCCCCCGTCCTTCCCACCCAGGTGCTCGGCCTCGGGATGTCTCGCGAGAACCAAGGCGGCCACCAGGTCCTCAAACCGCTCGTCGCCGAGATCCTCCAGGTCCCTGACAGTGAGAGCGCGCATGTCCGATGGCGAGCCTAGCCACCGGGCACGACGCCGGTCTTTACAGAGCTTCAGGGTGCCTGGAGACCGATTCCGACGGTGCAGGGACGTCCTCCGATGGAGCTAGGCGGATTCGAACCGCCGACCTCCTGGGTGCGATCCAGGCGCTCTGCCAGCTGAGCTATAGCCCCGAGTGCGCGGCTGGGAGGATCGTCCCAGGGCCCTCGCAAGGCGAAGGATAACCCCATAGGCTTTAGTTTCCCCGACGTACGCCGCTCATGGGCATTCTTGACGAGGCAATCAGAGAGCATTTGGAGCTGAAGCGCCAGCACGGCGCGGGCGATTCCGAGCTGCAGCAGCTCGAGGACGAGGCGTTCGGCCAGGCCGAGCGGCCCGGGGACGAGGCTCCCTCGGATGCCGCTGCGGAGGCGCCGACGCAGTTCATGGCGCAGCCGGAGGCGCCTGCAAAGCCCTCGGGCCGCCGCGAGCCGCCCTCGATCGCGGATCTGCAGGAGCCGCCGCCTCCGCCCGCCGAGGAGCCCGCCCCTGCCGCCGAGGAGCAGCCGGCGATGGAGCACGAGATCGTCGCGGACGCGCCCGAGGCCGCGGAGGAGCCGCCCTCGCCCACCCCCGACGTCGAGCCCGCCGGCCCCACGACCGAGGAGCGCCAGGCGATCGCCGAGCAGCCGACCGAGCTGCACGACGTCGAGGAGGAACTCGCCGCGGAGTCGCCCAGGCCCTCCGACGAGGAGCTGGTCGAAGAGGAGATCGCCGAGCCCCGTCTCGCTCCGGCCGATCCGCTCGCCGACTTCGACGATGACGACGAGGCCGAGGTCGTCATCCAGGGCCCCGCCCCCGACGACGACGAGTTCGAGGACGAGGACGACGCGTTCTGGAACGAGCAGCGCCTGTCCGACGAACTCGACCAGGCCCTGGAGGCGCCGCGCGATCCTGAGCCGGAGCCTGCCGCGGAGCCCGAGTCCGAGGAAGAGCCCGCTGCGCCGCACGCCGCCGAGATCGAGGACGACGAGCCCGAGCCGATCCGCGGCCCGGAGCCGGACGCCAAGCGCCATGAGGACGTGCTCGAGGACACCCCCGACTTCCTCGAGGAGACCCCCGAGGACGACCAGCTCTGGTTCGAGCAGAAGCCCCCGAAGGACTTCGACTTCGACGACTGACGAGCCGTAGGCCCCGTCGCACTTTTGGCACAGTCTGCGCACCACGCGTGCGCTTTAGGGAAGTACGGTCGCCACGTGGCATGGCGCAAGCGAAAGGGCGATCTCGCTGAGATGAAGGTTGCCGCGGATCTCTTGGATCGAGGCTGCCAGCTTTCGATTCCGTTCGGGGAGGATTGCGACTACGACCTCATTGCCGACGCTGGCTCTGTCCTTCACCGGATCCAAGTCAAGTACACGGAATCCGAGGGGCAGGTGATCGTCGTGCGATGCCGATCGCATTCCTTGACGAAGGGGAAGATTCGGCAGACGAAGCACTACACGGCCGAGACCATCGACTGGATTGCCGTCTACGACCGCACGACCGATCGCTGTTACTACTGCCCAGCCAGGAGCTCGGGGGAGGCCGGTGCGAGCTAAGCCTGCGGTTGGTTACGGCTCGCAACGGACAGAGGATTGGAATCCGCAGGGCGGAGGACTACACAGAACCCGATTTCACGCGGGAACTGAAAGTGGAGCCAGCCGGGATCGAACCGGCGACCTCGGCGTTGCAAACGCCGCGCTCTGCCAGCTGAGCTATGGCCCCGCCCCTCAATTGTAGGCGCGAAGTCCCATCGTTTGGATCAGCCACTCGGCTCCAGCCCCGGCAGGTCCGTCGTCCCCGGCTCAGCGGGGAAGGAGCCGATCGCCGAAGCTGCCATCACGACCCCGCGCTTCTGCAGGTCCCGGGCTGCGGCGACGGCGTCCTCTCCGGCGCGCGCTTCGTCCAGGCCGTAGCGCTCGCGCAGCGCGCTCGCCGCGTCGGCGACCGTGCCGCCGTCGAGCGCGTCCATGACGACGCCGCCCGACTCGTTGAGCCGCAGGTAGCTGCCGTCTCCCGCCAGTCGTACGAAGCGCTGCCGTGCGCTGCCGCTCCAGCGCAGTGGAGCATGTCGGTAGCGCCGTGCCCCGGCCAGATCCCGAACCTTCTTTTCAGCTTCCAGAAGCTCCGCGGCGGGGTCGACCGGTTTCGGCGGCGTCTTCTCTGGAACCGGTGCATCCCGCCCGCCAGGTGGATGGCCGTTGCGCGTACCGGAAAGGGCTGTCGGGCCCGACTCGCCGGAACCTCCCTCGTCCCGCCGAGGCGGGCCCGACAGCCCCCCCGCCACGGGAATCTCGTCATCTAGGTACGCAACCAGCTCCGACTTCGGCAGGTCACCCGGCTTCTTCATCGCCCCCGCCCAGCGGTTGATCCGCTCGTCGTCCCAGCCTTCGCGCAGCGCCGCCCAGCAGGCATCCACCCCGTCGCGAGCCGCGTTGCCGAAGGTGAACGGGCGCAGCGAGTCCGGCCGCACGTCGCCGTTGGGGCGGACCAGGAAGCTGCCCGGTGCGGAACGACCCTGCAGGCTGAGGGTCCCCCCGGTCGCCGCCTGGACGGTGATCCGCATCGCTGTCCCACGTCGCTTTTCGAACTCCGCCGCGGTCCTGCGCAGGGCTTCCCGCGAGACCTTCCACTCGCCGCCCCGGGCCGCCGCCCCGTTCACCACCACCGGCGTCACCCTCACCCAGGGCACGCCCAGCGTCCACATCTGCTCGAGGAAGTCCCCGACCGCGCCGGCGTTGCCGGGGGTGACGACGTGGACCGCGCAGACGCCGACTCCGGCGCTGAGCAGGTGGTCGATTCCCTCGATCGCCCGCCGCCAGCTGCCGGGCACGCCGCGCGAGGAGTCGTGCAGGCTTGCCTGCGCGCCGTCGACGGAGACGTGGGCGGTGACACCCCGAAGGGCGCCCAGCCGCGCCGCGATCTCCTCGTCGACGAACCAGCCGTTGGTGTTGAGGGCGACGCCGACTCCGGCCGTGGCCAGTGTCTCGACTACCTCCAGCGCCAGCTCACGGCGCAAGAACGGCTCGCCGCCGGTGACGACGGCCTCGACGATGCCCAGCTCGAGCGCTTCGCCGACCACCCGCCGCCACTCGTCGTCGCCCAGCTCGGGCGTCCGCTGCAGGGTGCGCCGTGGCGAGTCCGTGTAGCAGAAGCCGCAGCGCAGGTTGCAGGCGTAGGTCAGCTCCAGCTTGGCGCCGATCGGCCGCTCCGGACACTCGGTCAGCGCCCGGGTGGGCCGGTGCCCGAGGCGCCAGAGCAGCCGGCCCCAGGCGAAGCTCTCCTCGCGCCTACGGGTCAGCAATGCCGGTCATTCCGGGCGGCGGTGCAGCGACCCGCCTAGCTGGCGACCTGCCCTGGCGAGGTGTGGATCGGCTCACCGTCCGTGTCGATCTGCTCGACGCTGGGCGGCTCGTAAGGAGTGGGGGCGTCGTTCTTCATCGCCGCCACCTAGAAGATCTGGCTGCTGCCGGCCGCGGTCGAGATCGGCTCACCGTCCGTGTCGATCTGCTCGACGCTGGGCGGCTCGTAGGGGGCTTGCTGGTCGCTCATCTTTCTCCTCCTCGTCTGAACTGGTGCAGAGCCTGTGCGGAGCAGTCTAGTCGTGACTTGCAACCCCGTCGAGCAGCCCGGCGGCGGCGCTGGGCAGCGAGTCGAGATCCTCGGGAAGGGAGGCGCGGAAGGCGGGCACGGTGTGGAGCAGGTGGGCGAGGCGGCCGAAGGCCGCGGCGATCGCCCCGCGGCCGCCGCTGTGGGTGAGGTTGGGGGTGAGCAGCGCCAGCGCCCGCGCCGCCTCGAGCGGTTCGACCGTGAGCGCTCCGCCGCGCTCGCCGAGGAGCACGACGGCCGCGACCGGGCACGGCGGCGGCTCGCTGGGCCCTGGATCGGGGGCGAGATCCGTGCGGCGGCCCCCGTCCGCATCCGAGCTGCGCACCCTGATCCCGCGGGCGCCCGGGAAGGCGACGGGCGCCCCGCGCTCCAGGTCGATCGCGATGCCGTCCTCGCTCAGCACGCCGTGGCCCGCTTCGCCGAGCGCCAGCGCCAGCGTCGACTTCCCCCGGCCGGTCGGGCCGCAGAAGAGGACGGCCCGGTCCCCGATCGCCACGGCGGAGGCGTGGAGGACGAGGTCGCCCCGCATCGCCAGCAGCGTGCACGCCGCCGAGGAGACGATCCGGTGCTCTCGCAGGGCCTCGTCGCCATCGCCGATGCCCACCGTCAACCGAGCAGCTCCAGGATCGAGCAGGAACTCGCCGCTCGGCGGCAGCCCCAGAAGACAGCGGTCTCCGAGCTCGTATGAGGCGTAGAAGCACCGGCCGTCGTCGCCTGTCAGCGTGCTCACCGGCTTCCTGCGCGGCGCAGGAAGCGGCTCGCGCGCCACATCGATCGTCAGCTCACCGCGCGTCCCCGCCGCCGCATTCAGGCGCTCCAGCGGCAACTCGGTCTTAACCTCGAATCCGTAGAGGCTGGCCATCGCGGGTCTTAGGGTATGGATCGTGGCTGAAGCGGAGATCGGGGCCGAGACCACGCTGCGGCGCACGGAGCGCGCGGTCCACGGCGATCTGCCCGAAGAGTCGGTCCTGCTCGACGTCGATTCCGGCATCGCCGTGCGGCTCAACGCCACCGGCGCCTGGATCTGGGGCCAGCTGGAGGAGCCGCGCAAGGTGGCCGAGCTCGCCCGGGGCCTCGCCGAGCGCTTCGAGATCGCCGAGGCCCGTGCGATCGACGACGTGGTCGCGTTTGCGCGCGAGATGGTGCGACGCCAACTGTTGACGACTGGCGGCGCCGGACCAAGCGAGGCAAGAACGCAGGGAGCCTGAATAGCAGCGCTATTCAGGCGACCGAGGACGCCGCATCGCGCCGGTCCGCCGTCGCCAAGGGCAGGTTCTGGTCGGCGTGGTAGCTGGACCGAACAAGCGGCCCTGACGCGACCGACTCGAAGCCGAGCTCGTAGGCGGCCTTCTCCAGCGCCTCGAACTCCTCCGGGTGCCAGTAGCGGACCACCGGCAGGTGGTTCTCGGTCGGTCGCAGGTACTGGCCCACGGTCAGCACCTGGACGCGGTGCTCGCGCAGGATGCCGAACGCCTCGACCATCTCCTCGAAGGACTCGCCGAGGCCGACCATCAGCCCCGACTTGGTGACGACGCGCTCGCCGCCCATCTCCTTCGCCATCCTCAGCACGCGGGCGGAGCGCAGGAACTTGGAGCCTCGCCGCGCCACCGGGTACAGGCGCGGAACGGTCTCGACGTTGTGGTTGAAGACGTCGGGACGCTCGTGGATCACCTTCGCCAACGGCATCTCCTGGCCGCGGAAGTCGGGGGTGAGGATCTCGACCTTGCAGCCCGGCGCCTGCATCCGGATCGAGCGGATCACGCCGACGAAGGCGCTCGCCCCGTAGTCGGGCAGGTCGTCGCGGTCGACCGAGGTGACGACGGCGTGGCGCAGGCCCATCTTCTTCACCTGGTTGGCGACCCGCAGCGGCTCCAGCGGGTCGTTCCAGGTCGGCACCCCCGTCTTCACGTTGCAGAAGCCGCAGCGCCGCGTGCAGACGTCGCCGAGGATCATGAAGGTCGCCGTGCCGCGCTCCCAGCACTCGCCGACGTTGGGGCAGTTGGCCTCCTCGCAGACGGTGTGCAGATTGTCCGACCCGATCATCGCCTTCAGCCGGCGGTAGGTCGGGCCGCCCGGCGCCGGCACCTTCAGCCACGGCGGCTTGCGGGCGCGGCGGAAGGGGACGGTGTCGGCGCTGTCCGCCGCGGTCCCGCCCGGCTTGGCGCGAGAGCGGGTGACGTGGAGGCGCTCGGCCGGCTCTGCGGTGGTCTCGCTCATGCGACGCCGAGCCTAGCGCTGTCGAGACCCAGGTCCGCGGGGGCGGCCGCGATCGGGGTGCGCTCGTAGACCTCGGCGAAGCGGGCCGCGACCGTGTCGACGAACTCCGCCACGTCCTGCTCGGACCCCAGCTCGCGGCTCAGCGAGGTCACCTGGCAGCCCTCGATCCCGCACGGCACGACCCACTCGAACGGCTTCAGGTCGTTGCTGACGTTGACGGCGAGCCCGTGGGTCGTCACGCCGCGGCTCACGTGCACCCCGATCGAGCCGATCTTGCGCGCCTCTCCCGAGACGCCCGAACCGGGCGGCCCGCCCTCGGTCCAGACCCCGGTCAGGCCCTCGATCGTGGTCGCGCCCACGCCGTGCCCGGCAAGCGCCCCGATCGCCACCCGCTCGAGGCGCCGCACGTACTCGTGGACGTCGTCGCCGTAGGGCCCCAGGTCGACGATCGGGTAGGCGACCAGCTGGCCGGGGCCGTGGTAGGTGACGCGGCCGCCGCGATCGGTCTCCTGGACGTCGATCCCCTGCATCTCGTACCACTCCCGCGCCATCGGCAGCTCCTCCTCGCCGGAGCGGCGGCCGCGGGTGTAGACGGGCGGGTGCTCGAGTAGCAGCAGGACGTCGGGGACGGCGCCCTCCTGGCGGGCGTTTCGCAGCCAGCGCTGCGCGACGGCTCCCTCCTCGTAGGGGACCAGGCCGCAGCGGACAACGAGGACTTCGGCGCTCATCAACGAAATCGTTGCACGGCGCCCGCCCTATCCTTTGCGCCGTCCCCATGGTCCAGTCCAAGTCCCTCCGACCCGACTGGCTGCCGGCCGTCGCACTGAGCGCCGCGCTCGCTGCCCTGATGCTGGCCTGGAACCCCCAGGTCGGCGACCTCGCCGCCCAGGTATTCCGCACGCACCTCTTCCAGCAGGCCGGCCTGGAGATCTGGAACGGCAGCTGGTACGGCGGCCACTACACGCTCACCTACAGCGTCCTCTTCCCGCCGCTGGCCTCGCTGCTGGGACCGCAGCTGGTCGGCACCGTCTCGGTCGTCGCCTCCTCCTACCTCTTCGACCGCCTCGTCCGCGACCGCTGGGGCGAGCCCGCCCGCTGGGCGACGCTCTGGTTCGCCGCCGGCGTCGTCACCCTCCTAGCCGACGGCCAACTCACCTTCGCCCTGGGCGTAGCTTTCGGCCTAGCCTCGATGCGAGCCCTGCAGCTCGGCCGGGGAAGCATCGCCCTGCTGGCAGCTGCAGCTTGCGCGCTTTCAAGCCCGGTGGCGGCTGCCTTCCTTGGGGGGATCCTGATCTGCGCTGCGGCATCGACCGTGGACTGGAGCACTGCTCTCCGCGGGTGGCGCGGACATGGGGGGGCCGAGAACGGAGGCGAAGCCCCCGCCCGC
>DASUIY010000177.1:0-6143 GCA_036279555.1 Solirubrobacterales bacterium
TCAAGCGCGGCTCCTGCCGCGCGTTTTGGGAGGTACCCCCGACGGCCCTCCACACAGCCTTCGCTAGGCGTTCATCAAATCGAAGGTGTTGTTCAGCAACACCCTCCGGCCGCTTTTGAGCGGCGTGCCTCGATGTAGGCCGCGGAAGTCGGCCAGGATCAGCGTGCCTGCCTTGCCGGTGCAGACGACTTCCTCCCAGTCGTTCTGCTCTTCCAGTGCGCGTATCTCCTGCGGGAAGAAGTGGCCGTAGCGGCCGCTGGTGCCGCCGGCGTCGAACTCGATCGCGTGCCGGGTCCGCCACGGCCCGTCCTTGTGCGAGCGGCGCAGGAAGCGGAAAGGGGCGTTGTCCTCGCCGACGTCGACCAGGTAGAGGAACGCCTTGCAGATCGGCCGCCAGTTGTCGAAGTGAAAGAGGTCGGCCTGGGCCATCTTCGAGAGGCCGAAGCGGTTCTCGAGCTCGCGGCGGAAGGAGACGACGCGGGGGGAGAGGTAAGCCTCCATCACGCTGCTGATGGTCGGGTCCTCGAAGAACGGCAGCGTCGCCGGGACCAGCTCGTCGACCTTCCCGATACGGAAGACGATGTCGGGTTGGATCGTGAAGGTGCGGTCGGCGAGCTCGCCGTCTTTGGCCTTCTGGATCGCCTCGTCGGCGCCGGCGAGCATCGCGGCGATCTGGTCGGCGGGCATGTAGTCGGGGACGATCGCGATGCCCTCGCGGTCGAGCTCCTCGAGCAGGTCGCGGCGCTGGGTCAGCTCCGGGCGAACCTTGACCCCGCGATAGGCGCGGGCGTGCTGAACCCGGTGGACGACCCGGCTCTCCTTCAGAGGACCTTCGCGAACCAGTTTCTTTGCGGCGTTCCGGGTGCGCGTGGGAACGCTGGAGACAGCGCTGAGCATCGCCGCAGATCGTAGACGGTCGCCGGCCCAAGTCTCGTTCCGGTGCGCCTTATGGACCTCACAGGTCCATAAGGCGCACCGGAACGGTTTAGGGGGCGCCGGAGGCCATTCCCAGCTCGATCAGCTCGACCACGCGCAGGACCTCGGGCTCGGGGATCGGCTCGGCCTCTCCGCGCGCCACCGCGACGAAGCACTCAAGAGCGGCCTTGAAGGCCGTGAAGGAGTCGACGAAGGCGAGCGTCCGCTCGCCTCGCTCGCCGACCACCCGGAGCTCGATCTTGGCCTCGACCTCCCCCAGCGTCGAGAACTCGGCCTCCACCCCCGACTCCCACTCGACGTGCAACCGGGTCGCGCCCCCGGAGGTGCGGGCGCTGTGCGAGGCGATCGGCGATGGCTCCCCGACCAGCGCCAGGGTGGGCTCGATCAGGTGCACGGCGTAGCGGCTCCAGCGCTTCGGGGAGCAGGCGAGAACCTGGCGGACCGGGCCGATCGCCTCTCTCGTCGAGCGGTCGAGGCGCAGCTCGGCGGCGTAGCGCAGCGCCGAGCAGGTGAAGAGCTGGCCGGGGCGGGCCTGCCGGTCGAAGAGAGCGCGTGCCGCGGTGACGCTGGTGGCCACCGGCTTGTCGACGTAGACCGGGAGCCCGGCGTCGAGGAAGGGCCCTGCGAGCTCTTCGTGGCGCTCGGCATCGTCGCGGGCGAGGAGCACCGCGTCGACCTCGCCGAGCATCTCCTCG
Organism: Solirubrobacterales bacterium; assembly: GCA_036279555.1. Taxonomy (GTDB): domain Bacteria; phylum Actinomycetota; class Thermoleophilia; order Solirubrobacterales; family 70-9; genus VRUE01. Next base: position 1,632 of record DASUIY010000177.1, read on the forward strand.
GGGTCGGAGACGACGCACTCGATCAGGGAGGCGGCGGCGATCTGCCGAGAGGCGGTGGGGTCCTGCGTCCAGAGGTGGGTGACCCGGGCGCCGCCGATCGCCTCCTCGGGGAAAGGGTGCTCGGCGAGGTAGCGCGGGATCGCCGGGAACGGGCAGCGGGCCATCTCGGCCTCGTCGTAGCCGTTGACGATCGCCCCCCAGGAGTAGGGGTGCCCGTTCCCCTCGCTGATCCCGAGCAGCCCCAGCCGCAGCTCGCTCACCGCCAACTCCTGTTCCGGTGCGCTTTATGGACCCCTGAGGTCCAAAAGGCGCACCGGAAGCGTGGGGGGGTCATGGTGTGGGCCACCGGCGGGGGTCGATGAGGTTGGGGTCGTCGACGGCTAGGGAGGCGTAGTCCATGGCAGGGCCGGGACGGCCGCGCAGGGCCGTCACGCACTGCTCGAGCTCGGCGACCGAGTTGGTGCCGACCAGGGTCACGCCGACGCCCGGAGCGCCGTCGACGAAACCGAGTGCGGCCTCGATCGGCCCGAGGCCCGCCCGCAGGCGCTCCTCGTGGAACCGGCGCAGGGGCTGCTCGGCGGCCGCGAGGTGGGCCGGGAGTTGCCCGGGGTCCATCAGCAGCAGGCCCTGGAGGAAGGACGAGCGGACGTGGACCTCGATCCCGTCGCGGCGCAGCCCCTCCAGCGTGCCGTCGCGGAGCAGGCGCTGGTCGAAGGCGTTGAGCGGCAGCTGCACCAGGTCGAGCGGCAGGCGCTCCCGGGCGGCGTCGAGCTCGGGGCGGTCGTAGACGCTGGCGCCGAGCCGCTGCACGATCCCGGAATCGCGCAGCTCGACGAGGGTGCCGGCCAGGCGCTCGCCTCCCGGCAGGGCGAGGTCGGAGCCGTGGTGGACCAGCAGCGCGTCGAGGTCGTCCCGGCGCAGCCGCTCGAGCGAGCGCTCGGCCGAGCGCCTGACCGCGTCGCACTCCACCTCACTCACATTGCCGCCCGCCAGGGGCGGGGTCTTGGTGACGATCCGGACGGCGGCGCCGGCGGGGAGAAGGCGCCCGAGCAGCTCCTCCGACTCGCCGTACGCGGGCGCCGTGTCGATCGTCCGGATGCCGCTGTTGAGCGCGCTCGCCAGGATCGCCGCCGCCTCGTCTTCGGACGGCTGTCCGGTGTGGTTGGAGACGCCGTAGGGGAGGCCGAGCTGGACGGTGCCCAGGCCGAGCGCGGTCACCTGGCCCCCGCCGCCGCGGTCGCCCCGGCGCCGGCCTCCGAGAGCAGCGCCTCGGTCAGCCGCTCCCCGCCGCGGCCGTCGAGGCGGTGCAAGAACCGCTCGACGAAAGCCGCCTTGTGCGGAAGCTGGCTCCGGTGCAGGCCGGGGACGTCGTCGAGGGCGGAGCGAAGCTCCTCGAAGGAGGCGACCGGGTGCGCGACCCCGGCCTCGACGAGGCGGCCGGAGAGCACCTGGTTGGGTCGCGGGTGGACCTCGACCGTGATCGTCGCGATGTGGTCGAGTCCGGCCAGCGGCAGCTGCAACGTCGACATGATGCCGAGCGCGACCCGGGCCGCGCGCGCCCGCTGCTCCAGCTCCTGGATGCTGGGCACGAGCTCGACGCTGCCGTCGGTGTACTCGGCCCAGGGGGAGGAGAGCTCGCCGGGGTGGGCCTTGACTGCGATCCGGCGCCCGCTCGACGTCACGGCGGCGTGGATTCCCTCCACCCAGGCGCGGTGGTGCTCGGGGTCCCAGCCCATGAAGCCGGTGTTGTGGAGCTGGTGGTCGACGAGGATGACCGTGCCGGCGTCGGGCTCGTTCTCGCCGGGCCCGGCGCGGAAGCAGTCGAACTGCGGGATGCCGGTGAACACCGTTCTCTCGGCCAGCTCGGCGGGCACCAGGTCGAGCTCGCGGTGGAAGGCGAAGCACTCCGGCGAGAAGGAGACGTAGCGGTCGGGCCGACGCAGCCCGGCGGCGGCGCTCAGCGTCTCCAGCGAGGCGCCGCCGACGCTGGGCAGCGCGAAGCGGGCGATGCGGGCGGCCTCGCCGGGCGGCAGCCGCAGGAGCGAGCCGGCGAGGAAGCGATTGGTGGCCAGCGAGGAGCGCCGCCCGCCGGTCGCGCCGCCGGCGTGCGCGATCTTGTCGCGGTCGGCGCTGAGCAGCCGCTGCGTCGCGATCGGCAGGCGGTAGCCGTGCTCGACGTGGATCGTGCGGATCCCCTGGCGGCGGGCCTCGCGGCGCAGCGCCAGCTGGTTGCGGACGCCGATCGCCAGCATCGCCAGCAGGTCCGGCTCGACCTGCCGCAGCAGCGCCCGGGCCGAGCCGTGCTGCTCCCAGGTCGTGAGGCGCCCGTAGGGCTCGTACAGCTCCTCGGACACGCCGGGATTCGACTCGTACTCGACGAAGGTCAGGTCCGCCCGCTCGGCGAGCCCCGCGAACATCGCCAGCAGATCCGCTCTGCCGATCGTGGCTGCGACGAGAATGCGCGGGCGGGTCACAGGCAGCTCGATGATAGTGCGGGGTGGCTCACGGCCCGGCGGCGGCGCTAGGCTTCGCCGCTCGATGTCCGCGGTCACGAGCAGCCCTCTATCGGGCATTCGGGCGCTGGTGGTGGGGCTCGGATCGATCGGCACCACCCACGTGCGCGTGCTCGAGGGTCTCGGCGCCGCGGTCGAGGCGGTCTCCAGGAGGGAGAGCGCCGAGGGGGCGACGGCGCACGCCTCGATCGAGGCGGCGCTGGCGGGGGGCAGCTTCGACTACTGCGTCGTCAGCTCCGCCACCAGCGACCACGCCGCCGACGTGGCGGCGCTGGCCGGGGCGGGGTTCGCCGGCACGCTGCTGGTCGAGAAGCCGGTCGCGGCGCGCTCGGGCGAGCTTCCCGCCGAGCTCCCCTTCGCCCACGCCGGCGTCGGCTACAACCTCCGCTTCCATCCCGCCGTCGGCTGGCTCCGGGGGCAGCTCGAGGGGCAGTCCGCCCTGGTCGTCGACATCGCCGCGCAGAGCTTCCTCCCCGAGTGGCGGCCCGGCCGCGACCACCGCGAGACGGCCTCGGGCTCGCGCGCCCGCGGCGGCGGCGTCCTGCGCGACCTCTCCCACGAGCTCGACCTGATGCTCTGGCTCTTCGGCGAGCCGAGCCGGGCGACGGCGCTGGGGGGGAACCTCGGCGAGCTGGGGATCGACGCCGAGACCGCCGCCTGCGCCGTGCTCGCGCTGGAGCGCGCCCCGATCGCGACGCTGCGGCTCAGCTACCTCGACCGGCTGCCCGAGCGCAGGGTCCGGGTGACGACCGCGTCGGATACCCTCGAAGCCGACTTGCTCAGCGGCGAGTGCAGATCGTCGAGCGCAGGGGAGCGGTACGAGATTGACTGGACCAAGACCTATGCCGACCTCCACCTGGCGATGCTTGGGCCGGACCCGGCCGCGGTCTGCACCCTCGGCGAAGGCCTGAGAGTGGTCTCCTGCATCGAGGAGCTGGAGAGCGCGTGGGCCGGCTGAGGATCGTCGCCGAGGCGGCCGAGGGCTACGCCGCCGACTGGGACAAGGAGCTCGCCCTTGTCGAGCTCGCCGCTCGCGCCGGCGCCGGCGCGATCAAGTTCCAGCTTCTTCACCCCGACGAGCTGCTCGTCCCGACGCACCCCCTATACGGGCTCGTGGGCGACCTGCAGCTGCCCCCCGATCGCTGGCGCGCGGTCGCCGAGCGGGCGGGGGAGATGGAGGTCGAGTTGCTGCTCGACGTCTTCGGCAGGCAGGGACTCGAGCTTGCCGAGGAGCTCGGCGTCGCCGCGGTCAAGGTCCACAGCAGCGACATGCTCAACGAGTCCCTGCTGCGCGAGGTCGCCGCCTCCGCTGTTCCCGAGGTCCTGGTCTCGGCCGGCGGCACGAGCGTCGAGGAGGTGGGCCGGGCGGTCGAGCTGCTCGGCGGCAAGCAGATCACCGTCGTGCTCGGCTTCCAGGCCTACCCGACGCCTGTCGCAGAGAACCGGCTGCGGCGGGTGAGCCTGCTGCGCGAGGCCCTCCCCGGCGTGGCCCTCGGCTTCGCCGACCACACCGGCAAGGACGAGGATGCGGCGACGTGGCTGCCGGCGCTGGCGCTGGCGCTCGGCGCGACCTACGTCGAGAAGCACATCACCGTCGCCCACGTGCTGCGCGACCCCGACCACGAGTCGGCGCTGGCGCCGGACCGCTTCGCCCAGTTCGTCGAGAGCGTGTACCTGGCCGAGGCGGCGCTGGGCGAGCCCGCGGCCGCCGACGAGATGGGGGAGGCCGAGCAGGCCTACCGGCTGAAGATGAAGAAGCACGTCGTCGCCGCCCGCGACCTGCCCGCCGGCCGGCGGCTGGGCCCTGACGACCTGGCCCTGAAGCGCGTCCCCGATCCTCCCGCCGACGTCCTCTTCCGCCTCGACGAGGCCGAGGGCGCGGTCCTCGCCTCCCCGCTGAGCGTCAATGCGCCGCTGACCCGCGGCGACCTCTCCCCATGAGCCACGACATGAGCCGCAAGCTGATCGCCGGCCTCGCCTGCCGCCTCACCGGCACCCG
>DASUIY010000178.1:0-7822 GCA_036279555.1 Solirubrobacterales bacterium
GTGCTTAGCGACGATGTTGGAGCGCGGCCTGCGGCCGCGCGGCACCGGATTGCATTTCCGCCGCTTCGCGACATTCCCAGCTAGGGGCACCGCCACCCGCCTGCGCGCTCCCTGATTCCGCTTGAGCCGAGGAGAGCTTCAGGTTACGAGGCGCTCCGAGACGCCCCCTGCCCTTGAGCTTGCCCGGCGTCAATGCTGTCGGTAGTTCGGGCTCTCACCTTGGCTGAGAGCTTGTGTGTTTCGGGTGCTGGTCCCTGGTCCGCTGACGTACTGATGAGAGGAGCCCGGTCGTCCTCCGGTCGAATGTGGCCGAAGGCCGCGACATGCAATCTGGCGATCGCGCGGCGTAGCCGCGCTCCTCATTCGTCGCTAAGCGCACGCGAAGCGTGCGCGTGCGACATCAATTCGAACGGAGGACGACCGGGCTCCTACCCCGTCCGGGAATCAGGCCCCGGGAGGACCTTCGGCGCCGAAGCGGGTCTCGCCCTCGGGCAGTTTGCCGTCGCGGCCGACGTAGCCGTCTTTGCCGCCGACGATCACGTAGACGGCGTCCTCTGAGTCGCTGAGGTTGCGCAGTTTGCGCACGGTCGAAGCGTCGACCCAGGCCAGGCCGCCCGGCTCGAGCTCGTGGCTGGTGCCGTCGCCGAACTCGATCGCCACCCGGCCGCTGTGCAGGAAGTACAGCTCCTCCTGCTCATCGTGGTAATGGCGGCCGGTCTCGTAGGAGGGGGGCAGGACGATCGCGTTGGCGCCGAAGGCGGTGAGGCCGAGTGGCTTGCGGATCTTGCGAAAGCCCGGTCCCTCGCCGAGGTCGCTGAGGTTGGCGACCGCGTAGCCGTCGCCTTTCGCGATCTGTTGCTCGTGAGGCTCAGTCATCGGCGGCTCCCGGCGGTGAAGTGGTTGGCGCTGCTTGCGTGGTGTTGCCGGACAATAGCCGTGCCTTCTCCGCGTTGAACTCGGCCTCTGACAGGGAGCCGGATTCCCGCAGCTCCCGAAGCTTGGCCAGGTGCGCCAGGTCTGCGTCGGTGAGCCCGGCTCCAGGGCGTATCGGGGGCGCTTCGGGCTGGCGGTCCCACATCTTGTTCAGCTCGTACTGGGTGAAGACGATCCCGCCAAGCCCAAGCGTGAAGATCCAGAGGAGCGCGGCCACCCAGCCGTTTAGGGCATTGCTTTGATGGGTCACTCGGTGGGCGGTCTGAATTCGCCTCGTCGTGGTCACGACGGTCCAGATCATCGGGATGTAGAGGACAAGGATCCCGAAGAAGCCGCCGAGGAAGAATGCCACCCCCGAATTAACCGGGTTCTCGCCAAGGCCGGCAACCTGCTTCACACGGCCGAGGTCACGCAGTTCGTAGTTGATGTAGTACCACCAGAAGAGCGTGTAGATACCAAGGGTGACGATGCTCAGGCCGAGGACTCCCCAGGGGTTCCTCCTCTTTGCTCGCAGGTCGCTGCCGTCAAGAAAGACTTCCCTCGCCAAAACTGCCTCCTCGGATCGCTCAGTTGCTCAATCGCACCTGATCAAAGATGAACGCTTGAGGAGACGACGATATAGCGGCGCGTCCACCCGCGACGGTCAATAACCTGTCGCCTCCCGTGGCGCCATCGACCGCAACCCAGATCCCCGCCGAGCTAAAGCCCGCCGACGGCAGGTTCGGCTGCGGGCCGTCCAAGGTGCGGCCGGAGGCGCTGGCTCGGCTGGCCGAGCGCTCGGCGCTGATGGGCACTTCCCACCGGCAGAAGCCGGTGCGCGATTTGGTCGGGCGGATCCGCGGCGGTCTGTCCGAGCTGCTCGGGGCGCCCGACGGATACGAGATGGCCCTCGGCAACGGTGGCACGACCGCTTTCTGGGACGCCGCCGCCGCCTGGCTCGTGCAGGAGCGCTCGCTGCACCTCACCTACGGCGAGTTCTCGCAGAAGTTCGCCAAGGTCACGGCCGGCGCTCCGTTCCTGGCCGACCCGATCGTGGTCGAGGCGGACCCGGGCGACGCTCCGGCTCCGACCTCCGATCCCGGTGCCGACGCGATCGCCTGGGCGCACAACGAGACCTCGACCGGCGTCATGGTCCCGGTCGAGCGCCCCGCCGGCGCCGGCGGGGCGCTCGTCCTGATCGACGCCACCTCGGGCGCCGGCGGGCTGCCGGTGGACGTGAGCCAGGCCGACGCCTACTACTTCGCACCGCAGAAGGCCTTCGGTGCCGACGGCGGCCTCTGGCTGGCCCTGCTCAGCCCGGCGGCGATCGAGCGGATAGGGCAGCTCGACGGCGCCGAGGGACGCTGGCAGCCCGGTTTCCTCTCGCTGCAGACCGCGCTGGAGAACTCGCGCAAGGAGCAGACCTACAACACGCCCGCGCTGGCCACGCTGCTCCTCCTCGCCGACCAGGTCGAGTGGATGCTGGAGGGAGGCGGTCTGGACTGGTGCGTCGAGCGGACCTCGGCCTCCTCGGGTCACCTCTACGACTGGGCCGAACGGGCCGGCTTCGCCTCCCCGTTCGTCGCCGACCCCGCCAAGCGCTCGCTCGTCGTCGGCACGATCGACTTCGACGACTCGGTCGATGCCGCGGCGGTCGCGGCGACGCTGCGCGCCAACGGGATCGTCGACGTGGAGCCCTACCGCAAGCTCGGTCGCAACCAGTTGCGGGTCGGCATGTTCCCGGCGGTCGAGCCGGCGGACGTGGAAGCGCTGACGGCGTCCATCGATTGGGTGGTCGAGAACGTGGGGGAGGCCCGCCGATGAGGGTTTTGGTCAAGGAGAAGATCGCCGACTCCGGCGTCGAGCTGCTGCGCGAGAACTTCGACGTCGACCTCGGCCTCGAGATGTCCGACGAGGAGCTGGCCGAGAAGATCGGCGACTACGACGCGATCCTGATCCGCTCGGCGACCAAGCTCACTCCCGAGCTGATCGAGCGCGCCACCAACCTCAAGGTGATCGGCCGCGCCGGCACCGGCGTCGACAACGTCGACATCCCGGCCGCGACCCGGCGCGGGATCGTGGTCGCCAACGCGCCCGAATCGAACTCCGTGGCCGCCGCCGAGCACACCCTGGCCCTCGCCCTGGCGCTGTTCCGCAACGTGCCGCAGGCGCACGGGGCGCTTGTCGACGGGCGCTGGGACCGGGCCAAGTACAAGGGCGCCGAGCTGTACGGCAAGACGATCGGCATCGTCGGCTTCGGCCGCATCGGCCAGCTCGTCGCCAAGCGCGCCCAGGCGTTCGAGATGGACGTGGTCGCCTTCGACAAGTTCGTCTCGGCCGAGCGCTTCCGCGAGCTCGGCGTCGAGGGCGCCGGCAGCATCGAGGAGCTCTTCGGCCGCGCCGACGTCGTCACCGTCCACGTGCCGAAGACACCGGAGACGGTCAACCTGATCGACGCCGAGGCGATCGCTGCGATGAAGGACGGCGTGCGGATCGTCAACTGCGCCCGCGGCGAGCTGGTCGACCTCGACGCGCTCGTCGACGGGCTCGAGTCGGGCAAGGTCGGCGGCGCAGCGCTCGACGTCTTTCCCTCCGAGCCCTTCACCGAGCACCCCGTCTTCTCCCGCGCCGACGTCGTGGTCACGCCCCACCTCGGTGCTTCCACGGCGGAGGCGCAGGACCGGGCCGGCATCGTCACGGCCGAGCAGGTGACCGCGGCGCTGACCGGCGCGGTCGTGACCAACGCGGTCAACATCGCCGCCGTGCGCCCCGAGGAAATGGAGGCGCTGGCGCCCTTCGTGCCGCTCTGCGAAAAGCTCGGCCGGCTGGCCGAGGGGCTGGCGCAGGGGTCCGTCGACCGGGTTTCGGTCGAGTTCCGCGGCAGGCTCGCCCAGTACGACACGCGGCTGTTGGGCATCGGCGTCCTGGTCGGGATCCTCGCCGGACACACGGAGGAGCCGGTCAACCTCGTCAACGCCCCGCAGATGGCCGAGGAACGCGGAATCGAGCTGGTCGAGACGAAGGAGTCGAGCTCGGAGGACTTCACCGAGCTGGTCACCGTCTCGCTTCGCTCCGGCGAGGACGAGGTCGAGATCGCCGGGACGGGGGTCGGTCCCCGCAACGAGCCCTACCTGGTTTCGGTCTGGCGCGAGAGCTTCTACCTGCCCCTCGCCGAGCACATCGCGGTCTTCCGCTACGCCGACCGGCCGGGGATGATCGGCAGGGTCGGCACCGTGTTCGGCGAGGAGGGGGTCAACATCGTCTCCGCCGCCGTCGGCGCCGAGGAGGACGGCGAGCGCGCGGTGATGGCGCTGACCACCGACGCGCCGGTCCACGAGGAGACGGTGGCCAAGATCCTCGAGCTCGACGGCTTCTCTGTCGGCCGCGCTGTGGACCTCTGAGCTGAGGCCGCCTGACCGGCGCACAGCTGCGTCCTCGGTCGCTCGCGTGCAGAGCACGCCACGCTTCCTGCGTCCTTGCTCTGCTTGCTCAGAGGCCCACAGCAAATAGTCTTTGCGCCCGTGAAGGCCCTGGTGCAGACGAGGAACGGCGGGCCCGAGGTGCTCAGGGTCCAGGAGATGCCCGACCCTCCGGTCGGCCCCGGCGAGGTGCGGATCGCGGTCAAGGCGGCCGGGATCAACTTCGCCGACACGATGGCAAGGGTGGGCCTCTACCCCGATGCTCCCAAGCCGCCCTGCGTGATGGGCTACGAGGTCGCCGGCACGGTCGAGTCGGTGGGCGAGGGCGTGAGCGATCACGCGGTCGGCGACCGCGTCGTCGCCGGGACCCGCTTCGGCGGCCAGGCGGAGCTCGTCACGGTTCCGGCCGAGCAGGCGCTGCCGATGCCCGAGCGGCTCAGCTTCGAGCAGGGCGCGGCCTTCCCGGTCAACTACGGCACCGCCTACGCGGCCCTCGTCCTGATGGGCAGCCTGCGCGAGGGGGCCCGGGTGCTGATCCACGCAGCCGCCGGCGGCGTCGGGATCTCGGCCACGCAGATCGCCCGCAACGCAGGCGCGGAGATCTTCGGAACGGCATCGCCGGCCAAGCACGACGCGATCCGCGCCCAGGGCGTCGACCACCCGATCGACTACCGCAACCACGACTTCGAGGCCGAGACGATGCGCCTCACCAACGGCGAGGGCGTCGACCTGGTGATCGACGCGCTCGGCCCGACCTCGTTCCGCAAGGATTACCGGCTGCTGCGCCCGGGCGGGCGGCTCGTCATGTACGGGCTTTCCGAGGTCACGAACGAAAGCGGTCGCGACCTCCCGGCGATGCTGAGGGGGCTCTTCAAGATGCCGCTGGCGACGGTCCCCTGGTGGAAGAGCCTGGCGATGATGAACGAGAACAAAGGCGTCTTCGGGCTCAACATGCTCAAGTGGTGGGAACGCGAGGGCAACCTCGATCGGGTCACCCAGCCGCTGATGGCCGACCTCGAGGCCGGCCGCCTCGAGCCCGTCGTCGCCGAGTCGTTTTCCTTCGAGCGGGCGGGCGAAGCCCATCGGTTCATCGCCGAGCGCCGCAACGTCGGCAAGGTCGTGTTGTTTCCAGGGTAGGCGTTCGCCGCGGGGCGAAGGTTGCTGCAATGAAGAAGAAGATCATCACGTTGCTCGCTGTGCTGGCGGTTGGGACCGCGCCGTTCGCGCGTGCGGAAACTCCCGAGGAACCGACCACATACACGGTGGTCCTGGCCGGGGGGTCGGAGCAGAACACGATGCACATCTGGCTCACGCCCGACGGCTATGACTACGTGATCGACTCCGTCGTTCCCCTGACGGTCGGCGGGGCGGTTTGCGAGAACGCGCCCGATAATCCGAACGAGCTGATCTGCGACGCCCCGCTGGTGGCCGGCTTCGAGGTCAACGCCGGCCCCAGGAACGACACGGTGACCGTGGCACGCCCGGTGCAGGTGCCGGTGACGATGAGGGGCGGGCCCGGCAGGGATCTGCTGACCGGCGGCAGCGGGACCGACAAGCTGATCGGCGGCCCGGGGGCCGACGGCCTCGCGGGCCGGGCGGGGGACGACGCTCTCTTCGGCGGCCCGGGCGGGGACGTCCTCTTCGGCGGCCCGGGCGACGACGCGCTGTGGGGAGGCCCCGGTCGCGATGTGCTGCACCCGGGCAGCGGATCCGACAGCCTCCACGAAGGTGTCCAGCGGCGCCTGCGCTAAGCTGAGGCGAGCGAATGACGCACCGGCTCGACAGCCTCGCGCTTCTCCTTCTCCTCCCCCTTCGGGGGGAATAGCGCTGGGCGGCGCGATAGCCGCGAGAGACAAGGTCATTCGAACGAGGTAGAGAAGGAGAAGGAACAGTGTCACCAGCAGACGATGCAAATCGCGTCCACATCTTCGATACGACGCTGCGCGACGGAGAGCAGTCGCCCGGCATCTCGCTGAATACCGCAGAGAAGGTCGAGATCGCACAGCAGCTGGCGCGTCTCGGCGTCGACGTGATCGAGGCCGGCTTCCCGATCACTTCGCCCGGCGATTTCGAGGCGGTCGAGGCGATCTCGCGTAACGTCGAGGGGCCGGTGATATGCGGCCTGGCGCGCACGCACAAGGCCGACATCGACGCGGCCTGGGGGGCGATCAAGGACTCGCAGCGCCCTCGAATCCACACCTTCATCTCGACCTCCGACATCCACATCGAGCACCAGCTGCAGACCGACCGCGAGGACGTCAAGGGCCAGGCCCGCGCCGCGGTGACGCTGGCAAAGTCCTATTGCGAGGACGTCGAGTTCTCGCCGATGGACGCGACCCGGGCCGACGTCGAGTTCACGGCGGAAGTGTGTGCGATCGCGGTCGAGGAGGGCGCCACCGTGGTCAACATCCCCGACACCGTGGGGTACACCACGCCCGAGGAGTACGCGGACTACTTCCGCCGCCTCTACGAGCTGGTGCCGGGCTTGCGAGAGGTCGAGACCTCGGTCCACTGCCACGACGACCTGGGCCTGGCCGTCGCCAACTCCTACGCCGGCGTCCTGGCCGGCGCTCGTCAGGTCGAGTGCGCCGTCAACGGGATCGGCGAGCGAGCGGGCAACTGCTCGCTGGAGGAGATCGTGATGCTGGTTCGGACCCGCGAGGACGTGCACGGCCTGACCACCGGGATCAATACCCGAGAGCTGGCGCGCACCAGTCGCATGGTCTCGCGCCTGACCGGCTACGCGATCCAGCCCAACAAGGCGGTCGTCGGCCGCAACGCCTTCGCCCACGAGTCCGGGATCCACCAGGACGGCGTGCTGAAGGAGCGCACTACCTACGAGATCATGGACGCGACCGAAGTCGGCCTGGAGTCGAACTCGATCGTCCTGGGCAAGCACTCCGGCCGCCACGCCCTGCACGACGCGCTGGACCAGCTGGGCTTCAAGGTCGAGGGCAGCGCCCTCAACGCCGCTTTCAAGCGCTTCAAGGAGGTCGCCGACCGCAAGAAGCAGGTGACCGCCCTGGACCTGGAGGCGATCGTTTCCGACGAGATGCGCGAGAAGGCCGACGCCCACGAGCTGGCCTGGTTCGAGGTCGAGGCTGGGTCACGGCGCGAGCCGGTGGCCCGGGTCGCGGTGAAGATGCCCTCGGGCGAGGAGGCGGTCGGGGAGTCGGGCGGCGACGGGCCCGTCGATGCGATCTTCCTCGCGATCCAGAAGGCGACGGGAACGGAGTGCGAGCTGCGCCAGTACACGGTCGAGGCGGTGACCGGGGGAGAGGACGCCCTCGGCCAGGTGACCGTGATGCTGCGCACGGCAGGGCGCCTGGCCACCGGCCAGGGGGTCGCCACCGACATCCTCGAGGCATCGGCCCGCGCCTACGTGCGAGCCCTGTCCAACGCCCTCGAAGGCGCCGCCACCCGCGAGGCCGAATCGGCCACCGCCGAAGCCGCCGCAGCCCGCACCCCCGGCCCCTAACGGGGGGCGAGTT
>DASUIY010000179.1:0-3633 GCA_036279555.1 Solirubrobacterales bacterium
GCCCTCTCGGGCGCCCTCTCCGCGAACCGCACGCGAACGTGTTCAGAGGCGACTAGCCTTTTGCCACGTAGAGCGGGCTCGGAGTGTTGATTGTGTAGGTAGCTGTGAATTTTGGCGTTTCACCCGGGCATTCCGGACCGGACTCGGTCAACACCTCGTTGGAGGCGACCAAGGTCGCCGGAGCGCCTGAGCTGATATCCAGCACGGGTTTCGTTTCGAAGCTGTACGTGCAGTTCGAAACTTCGCCCCATTCCCCGCATTCGATGTGCCAGCGCGGGGTGCCATTCCCGCTATTGAACACCGTCAAGGCCCCGGCATTACCGGCGCCCTGAGCGAGCGAACCGGCGAAGGGAAGGCTTTCTGTCGTCGCCGTACAGGTGGTCGGTCCTTTCCCGACTTTACACCCAGTCAGGTTCCAAGCGGATACGGCGCCAAGGCCGATCTGGCCCTTGAAACTCGATTCGCAGTTGATTTTGACGGTACCGAGGCCAGGAAATGTCAGGGCAAGGGCTGCCGCCGCCGAGCTGGCTTCCAGAGCGCTTTCGGCTGGGTAGAGATCTTTCGCCGCGCACGATTCTCCAGCCGATTTGCAGAGTCGCGGCAAACTGAGGCTATTGCTGACCCAGAGGCCCTCGGCTTGGTCCGCGACCCCTTTTGCCGAGAGGCTCCAGCCAGCCTGGATAATGCCGTTTTCTTTCTGGCCCAGACCGCAATCGTATTGCAGGCCGGCATCCGCGCCTTCTACCGTGATGGTTCGGCTACTTCCGGTGCCTTTGTTCGTGTACGTGGCACTCAGCCCGGTTTGAGAAGGAATCGAACAAGTGCTCCCATTGTGTTGCAGGATCATCGGCCCGCAGCCGACGGGACCGATGCCGAACGTTCCCTCTGGTGCGAGGGCGACTCGGCAGCCATTGGTCTGCAGCTGGGCCCCGGCCCCGCCGCAGTTGATGCTCTGCGGAAGTGGGGCGAGCGCACCGGTGGAGGGAATGTTGGTTTTGACACTGAACGGGGATGAGAGCGGACAAGCGGCTTCAGCGGCACCGCCCAAGCTCAGATAGAACGAGCTGGTCGCTTCTCCGATCAATTTGGTCGAGTACGTGGAGTCTTCTTCTTCTGCCTGAAAGCCAGTGCTGGCCGTGGCCGAAGGAACGAGGATCGCGGCCGACAGGACGGCCAAGACTACGGCGATTGGGATTCGGTGAATCAACTTTACGCTCATTCTGCCTCTCCTCTGCCCCGACGGCTCTGGGCCGCGGGAGTTTTGACTAGTTCAACGAGGGGTGCTGTGGATAGCAGCAGTCCCGTCGCCCGAACCTGTCAGAGAGGAGGCTGCGCTTCCTCGCCGATGTGGGAAGCGCAGGTGCTCAGAATGCGTGTGTGTGTGCCGCGCCGCCAACCTCCTCGAGGCTCAACGCCAGTTCAAGCTCGGGAGTGTCGAGCCTCAAGCCAAGCCGGTCCTCGATCGCGCGCAGGCGGCTGCTGACCGTGCGTCGACTGACCCCGAGAGAGGCCGCCGCCGAGGAGATGTTTCGCCGTGAGACGAAGTACGCGCGCAGTGTCTTGCGGGCGATCTCTCCACCGTCACGCTCAAGCCGGAGGGGCGTCAGGTACAGCCGGTGCAGCGAGGTGGCGACGAGATCGTCCTGAAGGACCGAGGCGAGGAGGGCGACGTCCCCATAGCGAACCAGGGGCTTGGAGCCGCGCAAGGCTACGGGCAGGGCGGCGGCGGCTTGGCGGTGGGTAAGGCGCCAGCCGGCGATCCCCTCCGCGGGCTCACCCAGGGCAAGGGTGATTCGCGCTGGCCATGCCAACGAGATCTTGGTCCGCAGGTCATCGAAGCCGAGCGGGCGGCGGCCGCCGAACCAAGCCCAAACGCGGTCTTCCTCGCTCGCGACGATCAACTGGCGTAAGCCGAGTGTGGAGGCTAGGCTCCGCAAGGCCTCTGGGGCGCCGACTCCTTTGGCGATCGCCCCGAGGTGATGAGCATCGAAATCGTAGGCGAGATCCGTGCTGTCGAGCATCTCTCCGTCGAGCAGGCGTCTCACCCTCTCAGCGCGATGCCCTGCCGGTGAATCCGGCTGGGCATCGGCCTCGCGCGCGTATTCCTCGCTGACAGTGGCGATAAGGCGCTCGAAAAGCGCAGCCCGATCCTGCAGCAGCTCCGCGGAGACGAGGCCCGCGGGAAGCTCGCGACCAGCCGCCTCGCGCACGAGAAAATCCCCCAACAGGGTGTAACCGGCAAAGTAGCGCCTGAGCACGGTGTCGAGGCCCACGCCGTTGCGGGCAGCAAGCTGGGCCTGGGCACGGAGCACGGCGGGGAGGGCCGGTACATGTCCCTCGCTGGCCTCGATCGTGTCGAGCCCGTAGTCGATGGCAGCGGAGACTGCCGAACGCAGTCCGTCCAGATAGATGGGATCGGCTACCTCGGCGGGATCGGAGATGGCCTTGATACGAGTGAACGCGGCCTCCTCGATCTCCGCGCGCCGAGCGCGCAGGCGACCGGCCAGCTCGGCGCGTGCGCGCTTTGCCGAGGGACCGCGCGGCATCGCCTGCCTGGATCGCGCCTTCACGCCCTACTGCCCCTGCGCGATAAAGCTCACCACCCCCAGCGCCTCCCCCGCCGCGAACGCCGCTCCGCCCCCCGCGAAGGCTTCGTTGAAGCTCTGCGCGGTGGAGGCGGTGAGGGTCAGAGGAGCGCCGGAGACAGAGATCGTCCGGGCCCTGGGGTCAGAGGAGACGGGAGCAGCGCCTATCTCATAGGCCCCGATGCGCCCCAGCTTGCCCGGGAAGACGGGGGTGGGCTGGACCTCGACCTCGGCCGTGTCGATTCTGGAAGCGAGGTCGAGCCAGTGCTCGGCCTGGAAGACCTGGCCCGCGCCGAGCTGGAGGAATTCGAGCGAGCCCGCGGTGCGCAGGGTGCCTTCGGAGCCACTGGGAGCGAGCGCCCCGCCCAGGGCGACGGGGAAGGTGAAGGTCGGCCCGGAGGGGTGTTCGGCGGGGAAGATCGGGTTGATGGAGACGAAGAGCGAGGCCATCTTCGACGTGAAACCTGGGTCCAAGACGACGCTGGCCCTTCCCTGGTCGAGGATCGTGATCAGCCGGGGCTGGGCGGTGGTGGTGAGGGCGCCGACGATCTGTCCCTGGGCGAATGGGACCTCGGGCCGCAGCTTCTTGTTGAGCCGGGTGACGACCTTGGCGGTCAGCTTCAGCGCCTTGGCGGAGTACTTCGTGCCGAAGCCCTGGCGCTTTGAGGAGCGCTTGGAGGAGGTGGCCACCTTGAGCTGGCCTCCTCCTACTTTCGCGATCAGGGTCGCCTGCTTGGTTTTGACCGTGACCTTCCTGAGGGGGACGCGGCCCTTTGCGCCTTGAAAGGCGATCGTGCCTTCTTGGTCGATCTCCCCCAGGCCGAGGGTGGGGTCGAGGTTGCCAGCGGTGACCGGCAGGGTGAGAGTCTTGCCCTTGCGCTTGGCTCCCGCGGTGGCGGTGAGGGTTATCCCATTCTTCTTCAGGAAGGAGGAGAAGCCCTTGTCGATGGTGAGCTTGGTCTGCCCTGAGCCGACCGGGTCATAGGTGGCTTGGGCAAACGATGGGATCGCCAGCAGGGCCAGGGCGGCGAGGGCCGTTGTCCACAGG
>DASUIY010000180.1:0-2862 GCA_036279555.1 Solirubrobacterales bacterium
CCTACGTCTACCTCTCCTACGGCATCCACAGCCTGCTCAACGCGGTCGCGGAACCCGAGGGGGAGGCGGCCGCGGTGCTGATCCGGGCGATCGAGCCGACGGTGGGCATCGAGGCGATGCGCGCGCGGCGCGGGGACCGCGCCGACCGTGAGCTCTGCTCGGGCCCGGGCAAGCTGACCGAGGCCCTCGGCATCGGCCTTTCCCAGAACGGCGCCGACCTGACGAGCGGCCCGTTTCTGCTGCTGCCCCCCGAGCGAGGCTGGGAGGCGGAGATCCTCACCGGCCCGCGAGTGGGCATCACCAAAGCCGTCGATCGCCCCTGGCGCTTCTGCGCTGCGGCCAACCCCAACGTCTCACGGCCTAGCCTGCGGTGACGCCGCCCCCTGTAGCGGGCCCGGCCGGTTCGCTTGGAGCCGGCGTCGCCGGTTCCGCCGGTTCAGGGGTGGGTTCGGACGGTTCTTCGGATTCTTCCGGGGCCGTTTCTTCCGGTTCGCTCGGCGAGGATGGGGCGGTATAGGTCGAGCCGGAGCCCGGCGACTCCTCGCCCTCGCGCTCTGCCTCGGCTTCCGCCGCCCGTTCGGCCTTGATCTCTTCCCAGGAGGAGATCACGCTCGCCCAGATCAGGGCGGGGAACGTGCCCCCCTGCACGGGCCCGCCGTTGTAGAGGGTCGTCATCGGCGTCACCGTGTCGGCGTAGCCGACCCAGACGCAGGCGGTGACTTCTTCCGTCGCCCCGCAGAACCAGGCGTCGCCGTTTTCCTCCGTGGTGCCGGTCTTGCCCCACTGGCCAGGGGCGCCGACGTCGGCGTTGACGCCGGTGCCGCTGCTGACCACGGTTTCGAGGATGCTCTTCGCTTCGCGGGCGACGCCCTCGGGAATCACCTGCTTGTGTTTCGAGTCGTTGTCGCCGTCCTTGATCGTCTGGTCGTCGGAGTCGGTGACCTGGGTGTAGGCGACGGGGCTGTTGCCGGGCCGCGCCGCCAGCGTGCCGCTGACCCGGTCTCCGTCGTTGGCCAGTGTCGTGTAGGCGTAGGTCCAGCCCAGCGGCGTCACGCCGGGGTCGATTCCGCCGAGCACCATCGCCGGGTTGGTCGAGATCGGGTTGTTGTAGCCCATCTTGTGGATCGTCCTGGCGATCGAGCGCGTCCGATCCTCGACCGTCTTGCCCTTCAGCCCTTCGAGCGCCAGCTGGGCGTAGACCGAGTTGTCGGAGTTGGTCGTCGCGGAGACGATGTCGCTGACGCCCGCATAGGCGCCCTCGTCGTTGGTGACGACGAACGTTTCCCGGCCCTTCTTGCCGTAGCTGAATTCCTGTGCCGCCGATTCATAGGTGGTGTACGGGGAGATCCCCTGCTCGAGCGCGGTGAGCAGGATGAACGGCTTGATCGAGGATCCGGGCTGGCGCTGGCCCTGGGTGGCGAGGTTGAACGGCTTGGTCTCGAAGTCGGGGCCGCCGACCATCGCCTTGACGCCGGCGTTCTTGTTTTCGATAACGACGACGGAGGCGGTCGCGGGCGAGTAGCCGAGATAGGAATTGACCGCTTCTTCGGCTGCTCCCTGCAGGCGCAAATCGAGGGTCGACTTGACTTTCAGGCCGCCGAAGAAGGCCTTGGCGGCGCCGTAGCGTTCGACCAGCTGCTGGCGTAGCCAGGCGGTGAAGTACGGCGCCTCGGAGTCGAGCCGGGGCGGCTCGATGTCGTCGGGCGGGGGCAGCGCCTTCTGGCGGCCTTCATCGAACTGCTCGCGCGTGATGTAGCCCTGTTCGTACATCTTTTCGAGCACGAGGTTGCGCCGCCCGAGCGAGTTTTCCGGGTAGATCTTCGGGTCGTAGGCGGAGGGCGAGGCGATGATCGCGGCCAGGGTGGCCGCCTCCCAGGGCTCGAGCACCGAGGCGCAGGGCTCACTTGTCGTCCCGCAGCCGGGGTGCGCCTCGCCGAAGTAGGTGCGCGCCGCCGCCTCGATCCCGTAGGCGCCCTCGCCGAAGTAGATCGTGTTGAGGTACTGGGTGAGGATTTCGTCCTTGGTCCAGTGGCGCTCGAGGCGGTAGGCCAGGGCGGCCTCGCGGAACTTCTGGAAGAGCGTGCGGCTGTCCTGCGCGGCAAGCGCGTTCTTGACGAACTGCTCGGTGATCGTCGAGCCGCCCTGAGCAGCGCTCTGGCTGAGGACGTCTTTGACGAGGGCGCGGCCGATGCCCTGGAAGTCGACGCCGCTGTGCTCGTAGAAGCGCGTGTCCTCGATCGAGACCACCGCGTTCTTCACGTTGGGGGAGATCTGCCCGGAGGTGAGCAGGATCTTGTTCTGGTCGCTGGTCAGCGTGCCGATCGGCTCTCCGGCGGCGTCGAAGACCTCGCTGTTCTTCGACTCCCTGTACTGGGCGAAGTCGTAGATCGCCGGCAGGTCGCGGGAGACAGCGGCCATCATCCCGAAGACCATCGAGACAAGCCCCAGCACGCCAAGCCCCAGCAAAACGAAGAGGATGCGTAGCTTCTTGAGGCGCGGCTTGCTGCGTTCGCCCGCCAAGAGAGTGCGGCAGTCTAGCATTGCGGCCGTGAACGCCGAGCCGGCAAGTTCGAATCTGAAGCGCAACGCCGTCGACGTGCTGCCGGCGGGGATGCTCGAGGACCAGCTCGCCGCCGGGCGGCCCCTGCGCGTGAAGCTCGGGATCGATCCGACCACGCCCGACATCCACCTCGGCCACACCGTCGTGCTCGAGAAGCTGCGCGAGTTCCAGGAGGCGGGGCACCGGGTCGTGCTCATCGTCGGCGACTTCACCGCCCGGGTCGGTGACCCCAGCGGCCGCTCGGCCCAGCGTCCGCTGCCCACGCCGGAGGAGATCGAGGCCAACGCCGCCACCTACCAGGA
>DASUIY010000181.1:0-4707 GCA_036279555.1 Solirubrobacterales bacterium
GGAGCGCAAGGGGCTGCCGATCCTGCTCGCCGCCTTCGGCGCCCTGGTCGAGCACGTCCCCTGCCGGCTGACCGTGATCGGCGCCGAGCGCGAGGACGTGCTCCGCTACCTCGCTGACCCCGAGCTGTTGCGCTGGATCGACATCCGCGGTCGCGTTTCCGGCGAGAGCCTCTGGGCGGAGCTGCACGGCGCCGACGTTCTCTGCGCGCCGTCGCTCTCGGGCGAGAGCTTCGGCATGGTGCTGACCGAGGCCTTTGCTGCCGGCACCCCGGTGATCGCCTCCAACATCGCCGGCTACAGCGACGTCGTCACCGACGGCGTCGACGGCGTCCTGGTCCCGCCGGGGGACGCCCAGCGCCTCGCCGAGGAGCTCCAGCGCGCCCACCACGAGCCCGAGCGGCTGGCGGCGATGGGGCGGGCCGCGCGCAAGAGTGCCGAGCGCTACGCCTGGCCGCGCGTCGCCGACCGCGTCACCCGGGTCTACGAGCGGGCGATCGAGGCGCCCGAGCCCCGTGGCGCGCTCGAGCGCGCCGCCCACTGGGCGGGGGTCCGGCCCGCCGACGGCATGCCGCCCCGCCCGCCGCAGCGGATGCCCTCGCTCGACCCCGAGCCGGCCGACCCCGGCGACCGGCGCCGCCGCGCCGCGCGCCGCATCGGCCTCGGCGCCGCCGGGGTGCTCGGCGTCGGCCTGACCGCGCTCGCGGCTCAGAAGATCGGCGTCGACAACGTCGTCGCCAGCATCGTCCGCTCCGACCTCACCTGGGTCCTCGTCGCCTGCGCCCTGATGGCGCTCTCGCTCTTCTTCCGCGCCGCCTCCTGGTACTGGATCGTGCGTGCGGCGCTGCCGCGGCGGCCCGTGCGCCGCCGCGACGTCACCTCGGCGACGATGATCGGCGTGCTGATGTCGGCGACCCTGCCCGCCCGCCTCGGCGAGCCGGCCCGGGCAATGTCGCTGGCACGGCGGGTTGGCCGCATGAGAGAGACATTTCCAGTCCTGCTCGGCACCCTGGTCTCCCAGACGGTGCTCAACATCGTCGCCCTGGCGCTGCTCGGGGTGATCATCGTCTCCAGCACCGACCTCTTCCACTCCAGCACCGAGAAGCTCTTCGCCTTCAGCCTCGTGCCGCTTGCCCTGCTCCTCTTCGTCCTGCTCGCCCCGCCGCTGATGCGGCGGGGCGGCAACGGGCGCCTCGCCCGCCTCGGCGTGGGCCTGCAAGCCGCACTGGTCCAGGTGCGCGCCGGGCTGCGCGTCTTCCGCAACCCGCGCCGCGGCGCCGCGGCGACGGTCGCCCAGCTCGGCGCCTGGGCGATCCAGCTCGCTGCCTGCTGGGCGCTGCTCGCCGCCCTCGGGCTGAGTGACCAGGCGGGCATCGGCGCCGCGGCCGCGGTCCTCTTCGCCGTCAACGTCACCGCCGTGGTCCCAGCCACCCCGTCCAACATCGGGGTCTTCCAGCTCGCCGTCATCAGCGTCCTGCACACCGGCTTCGGCATCGGCACCGCCGATGCGCTCGCCTACGGCGTCATCCTGCAGGCGGTCGAGATCGCCACCGCCGTCGCCCTCGGGCTCCCCGCCCTCGTCCGCGAAGGGCTCACCTGGAGCGACCTGCGCGTGCAGGCGCTCTCCACCGCCCCGGTTCGGCTCAAGCCACAGCCCGCCCGTTTCGAATAGTGTGCGCGCCGCTGACGGCGGTTCTCAATAAACGACCTATTTGTTTCCTATTGCACACTCGTCTATGCACGCCGAGGGCATTCCCAACTCCACGCAGGTCCGAGCCGGGGGGACGGTTCTCTCCCTGCTTGCCAGCCCGCTCTGCGCGCCGATCCTTCGCGCCCACCTCGACGGGCCCCTTCGCCTCCCCGACCTGCGCGAACGGATAGGCGGCGCCGCCCAGACGACCCTGCGCGGCCAGGTCGGCAACCTGCGCAGCATCGGCGCGCTCGAGCGGCAGGTGCGCAGCGGGATGCCATACACGGTCGAGAACGAGCTGACCGATGCCGGCCGCGGCATCCTCGACGTCGCCGAGGCGGTCGAGGCCTGGCTCTCCCTCGCGCCCCAGGGCCCGATCGCCCTTGGCAGCGAGGCGTCGAAGGGCGCGATCAGAGCGCTCGTCGGCGGTTGGGACTCGACCGTCCTGCGCGCCCTCTCCGCTCGCCCCCTCTCGCTCACCGAGCTCGACGGCGTCATCGCCGACCTCAGCTACCCCTCGCTCGAGCGCCGCCTCTCGGCGATGCGCGCCGCCCGCCAGATCGAGACCCAGTCGACCGCCACCGGCAAATCGAAACCCTACGCCGTCACCGAGTGGACCCGCCAGGCGGTCGGTCCCCTGGTCACGGCGGGGCGGTGTGAGTGCAGGCACCTTTCCGAGGTCACCTACCCCCTTGACAGGATCGACATCGAGGCCGCCTTCATGCTCGCGGTCCCCCTGGTCACCCTGGACCCACGCAACTCCGACTCCTGCCTGCTGGCGGTCAACACCGCGACAGGCGCGGGGAGCGCCCCCGCGCAGCAGGTCGCCGGCGTCCAGGTCGACGTCGAGCGCGGCGAGGTCGTCTCCTGCCACTCCCGCCTCGACCAGGACCCCGGCACCTGGGCCCTGGGAACGGTCGATGCCTGGGTCGCGGCGATCCTCGACGGCAGCCTGGACGGCCTGCGCACCGGCGGCAGGGACGAGGACCTTGCCGCAAGCCTCATCCAGGGCCTGCACCAGGCACTGGCAGCCGCGTAGGGCGGTCATTGCACGTGTCCGTGTGATGTGCAGATGCGCAAGCGCGCAGGATCGACCGGTCGTCGTTTGCAGGTCAATCGAGTCCGCCCGAAAGCTGCATCGGCACCATCGGCCTCGATTTGCAGCGAAATCCTTGACTGCTCCTCTTGGCAGCAGATAACTATCTGCCCGTTCGACATCGAGCCCGGCGGCGACAAAGCCGGGAAAGGAGAACTCAATGAGACTCATCAAGATGTTCGGCCTCGCCGCGCTCGCGGCGGTGGCGACAATGGCATTCGTTGGCGCGACGTCGGCCTCGGCCATTAGCACGCAGCTCTGTACCACACATACGGGCTTAACCTGTGGAGCAGGTAACGCAGTCACCTCGCATCACGTGGTGCTCGCTTCCGGCACGGTTGGAAAAATATTAGCTAGCATCAACATCTTATGTTTAGGCATCTTAATTCAAACTACACCCTTAGGGTTAGGGAATCCACAGCAGATTCATGTCACGGAACAGATATTCTCGGGTTGCGGTACCGGCTCCGCGCACGACAATTGCACGGTGACCATCCAGGAACAGCCTTTAGCTAATCTCTTAAAGACGGGGTTAGACGAAGGCGTCCTATCACTCACGAACGGCCGCACGCGGCTCGCGTGCGCCAACCTCGGCTTCGACTGCGTATATGACCTCGAAGGCATGGAATTTGAAGTCAGTGGCGGGCACCTCACCGCGACCGAAACCCCCCTCACCGAATTAGGCGGAAAATTCTTCTGCCCCGACGAAGGATTCCTCGACGGATTACTGGAAGCGTTAACGGATGTCTTTACCCTCGGATAGGGCCTTCTGAGCAGCGCCCCTCGAAGAGCGACGAGCACGGCGCGGGGCCGCCACGTAGTGGGCGGCCCCGCTTCTCCTCCGGCAATCCAGGGCCTGGCAGCCGAGTAAGCACGGTAATTGCAGGCCAGCACGCGGATTTCTGCGACGCACGGACTCGCGCACTCGGAAAACGCTCATCCTGGGATTTGCAGGGTGAATGGGCGGCTGATTTAGGCAAGGAGCCTATCCCCGGCCCGCATTCGCCGGATTTCTTGACGGCGATGGCGCAGACCGCTTATCTAGTCCTGTCCAAAACAACCAGCTCGGCGGCAACCCGCCGAGAAGGGAGATCCAAAGTGAGACTCATCAAGATGTTCGGCCTCGCCGCGCTCGCGGCGGTGGCGGCAATGGCATTCGTCGGCGCGACGTCGGCGTCGGCCAGCGCCAGCACTCAGATCTGTACCGAACATACGGGCTTAACCTGCGCCGCAGGCAAAGGTTCCGCCACGGTTCACCAGGTCCTCGCAGCCGGCACGGTCGGGGAACTGTTAGCCGTCATCGACGTCTTATGCTTAGGCTTCTTAGTCGAAGCCACGGCATTAGGGTTAGGTAACCCGCAGTCGATTCACGCCACGACCCAGACGTTCTCGGGCTGCGGCACCGGTTCCGCGCACAACAACTGCACGGTGACCGTTCAGGAACAGCCTTTATCCAACCTCTTAAAGACGGGGTTAGACGAAGGTGTGCTGACGGCCACGAACGGCCGCACGCGGCTCCAGTGCCCCGGTCTGGGCCTGGACTGCGTGTATGACCTCGAAGGCATTGAATTCAACGTCGGCGGAGGGCACCTCACGGCGAATGAAACCGTCACCAACGAATTAGGCGGTAAATTCTTCTGCCCCGACGAAGGTCTCCTGGACGCGTTACTGGAAACGTTAGGGGACGCCTACGTTCTCGGGTAACTAGTCCGCTGAAATGGTTCTCTCTTCGAGAGAGCCGCGAGTTACGACACGATCGTCCCGGGCAACCGGGACGATCGTGCCTTTTTAGGAAATAGACTGGTGCTTGACAAAAACGGAATGAGCTCTTAGCCTCGTATCGACGGAAGCCGTGCCAGGGACAGACAGGGAGAAGGGGCGGAATGGGGAACGGTTCAGGCAGTTCTGATCGATTCAACATGCA
>DASUIY010000182.1:0-3423 GCA_036279555.1 Solirubrobacterales bacterium
CCAGTCGCGGAGGTCCGGCGGCAGCAGCATTGGCTGGTCACGGTCACAGCTGAGGAAGTTCTGAGGCATGACCCATTTTCTCGGCGTGAACGGACCGAAAAGCAGGGGGTTTATGCGACAGCCTCGCGCGAAAGCGATCGCCGCAGATCAGCTCTATGGCTTGCGCTTCCATGTCAAGCTCACTGACTACGTTTAGTAAGGGAGATCAACTCTGCCTCCCACGGTGAAGGGTCGGTAACACCTGGGAGAGTACGCTGAAAGACAGAAGTGGCTCGGCTTGCCGCGCGCTACGATTCAGAAGCACGCCGAGTCACGCCTCTCGGAGCTGGCTGAGCTTGTTGACGACGAAGGCGATACCGAATTCAGTCGGTGCTGGAGACAAAACGCATTCTTGAGCGCAAACCGCCAGTCGCAAACCTTGCGGTTCGCGGCGTTTGAGTGTTGACACCTCACCCAAATGATGAGAGGGTGGCACCCGTGGAGGCGATCTTTCTGTCGTGGGCAGGCTCAGCAGTAGTAATTGTCCTGCTCGCTGTGTTCCTCGGCTACAGAGCAAGTGTCGGCACCGGCCCACTAGGCGTTTTGATCGATAGTCGAGGCCGTTTCAGCCTGACTCACCTACAGCTAGTCGCCTGGACGATTGTCATCCTCTCGCTGATCTGTGGCATCTGCCTGGGCCGCTGGTTCGATGGGCTGGCAGATCCACTGGGATTCTCGGTTCCCTCGCAAGTCTTGGGCCTGCTGGGGGTGGCAGGAGGCTCTGCCGTCATAGCGGGCGGGGTAAAGAGCACAAAGGACGCCACATCCCCTGAACGGGTTGCTGTAAGCAATGAAGCGGACAAGCCGCGCCTTTCGCAGATATTCCTTGCTGAGGAGGGAGCTTTCGCCGACCAAGTGATCGACGTCGCCAAGTTTCAAAGCTTCATCGTCACCGTCGTGCTGATCATCGCCTACGTGGGCCTCGCGATTCAAGCGATCAACGACGCTGGCTCGGTCGCAAAGCTGACCGCCCTCCCCGATTTCTCCCCCACCTTCTTGACCCTGCTCGGCATCAGTCAGGGCACCTATGTTCTCGGCAAGATCCCCGGAAGGCAAGGCGAACCCGAAGGTCTAACGGTTGCTCGACGCGAAAGCGACCCGGACCTTGCGGCTGAAGGGGTTAACCCTAGAAACCCCTAAAAGCGCCTCGCCAGCCAGTGGCAGAGCTGCTGAAGATGAACGATGGTCATCCGCTCTGCTTTGCGCGAAACCCGAACCCTTCGCTTCGCGTGGAAGCAGGTGGTGGAAGTCGCGGCCCCGAGCCGTCTCAATGAGTCCGACGCGGGTGCAATGTTGTTGCGGCCGTGACGGACCAGCCATCTCGACCTGATTCGGTGGAAGAACGGCTCTCCCGGCTGGAGTCAAAGATCGATGGCCGCAAATGGTGGCGGAATCCCGGGTGGTGGGGGGTCATCCTCTCGACAGTCGTCGGCCTATCCGGGCTTGTTTGGCAAATCAAGCCATGGGAGGCGTTTGAGGACGACAAACCGGGTACCGTGAAGCTCATCGAGGCCCACGCGGCTGCCTTCGCCAAGAATCAGTGGGATGCGGATCTGCGGGTCGTCAATGGGACCTCGCGCGCTATCGTTGTAGAGCGAGTAACTGCCACCTTTGGGGTGCGCAACCAGGGCCAGGGCTGCCAACATAACGGCGTGTCGACTCGCGTGTTGTATCCGGTGTCACAATTGCGCGCACGTGCGGGCCTCAACCGCTTTGAACGAATACGTCCTGGTGAGGGCGCCCCCTTTAAGGGGGGCCCCAATATCGACGGCGTGTTTGGAGCCGAGCGACTGTGCCCCCTTCCCGTGGCGAAACTCAAGTCCCCACACGACAAGGTCACTTTCACAGTCTTTACGGATAATGGCAGCGAGCTGAAGACCACCAAAAGGCTTTTTTTTGAGCCGCGCGCTCGCGTCCGTGGAGGCGGTGGTCTCCCATGCTTCCTTCTGATCCCGTTTTGCTAAGACCTGCCCAGGAAGCCGCACTTGAGTATCGACGTGCTGTGCGAGAAAGAGCACGCATTTTAGTTTCCGTCCCCCGGCGACGGACCACCCGCTACGGCCCCAGCTCGTACTCGATCCACTCGCTGCGCTGGGCGCCGGTCGAGTCGTAGAGGCGCTGGGCGGTCTCGTTGCTCGGCGCGGTCATCCATTCGAGGCGCTGGGCGCCGCGGTCGCGGGCGACGGCGGCGCTGGCCTCGATCAGGGCGCGGCCGATTCCCTGGCCGCGGTGGGCCGGGTCGACGTAGAGGTCGTTCATCAGCACGGTCTCGGCCGGGATCACCGAGGTGAAGCTCCAGTAGAGGCAGGCGTAGCCGAGCAGCTCGCCGTCGCGCCAGGCGCCTAGCAGCATGCCGTCGTCGCTGGGGGCGAGGAAGCGGGAGAAGAAGGTGCGGTTGCGCTCGTCGTCGATCTCCTCGGCCTCGTAGAAGCGCTGGTAGGCGGCGATCAGGGGGAGCAGCGCGTCCATCTGCTCCTCTGCGATCGGCTTGATTCGGAGCTCGCTTGGCACCCGCTCACCGTATCGCGGCCACGCAAGCCTCCAGCCACGGGCAGGGACCTCGGCGCGGGCGCCGTAAACACCCGGCACCGACAGGCCGGCTTGCATCCACCTTTAAGCTTTGGACGCGAGCCGGAGGCAACCCACTGCCCCGCAAGGAGGGGATTCCGCTGGCACGGCCCACAGACTCGAACGAGCAACTCCTCTGCAGCTTCTGCGGCAAGTCGCAGCGCCAGGTCAAGAAGCTGATCGCAGGGCCGGGCGTCTACATCTGCGACGAGTGCATCGACCTCTGCAACGAGATCATCGACGAGGAGCTGACCGCGCCGACGGGGACGGTCGAGCTCGAGAACCTGCCTAAGCCGCGCGAGATCCACGAGGTCCTGCAGCAGTACGTCGTCGGCCAGGAAGCCGCCAAGAAGGCCCTCTCGGTCGCCGTCTACAACCACTACAAGCGCGTCCAGATGAACCAGTCCGAGGACGTCGAGGTCGAGCTGCAGAAGTCGAACATCATGCTGCTGGGCCCGACCGGGTGCGGCAAGACACTGCTCGCCCAGACGCTCGCCCGCATCCTCAACGTCCCCTTCGCGATCGCCGACGCGACCGCGCTGACCGAGGCCGGTTACGTCGGCGAGGACGTCGAGAACATCCTTCTCAAGCTGATCCAGGCCGCCGACTACGACGTCAAGAAGGCCGAAACCGGGATCATCTACATCGACGAGATCGACAAGATCGCGCGCAAAGCCGACAACCCGTCGATCACCCGTGACGTCTCCGGCGAAGGCGTGCAGCAGGCGCTGCTCAAGATCCTCGAAGGCAAGACCGCGACGATCACGCCCGACGGTGCTCGCAACCGTCCGCAGCAAGAGCTCATCCAGATCGATA
>DASUIY010000183.1:0-3483 GCA_036279555.1 Solirubrobacterales bacterium
GTTTTGGGGGAGGGCACCCGGCCTCTCCCCCGTGCCGCTAATCCTCGACGACCGTGACCGTGTAGAGGAGTCTTGCCGTCGAGTAGCGGCAGCCGTACTCGGCGCGCTTGCCCACCTTCATCTGCGGTTCTCCTTGGCGGACATCGGTGGCGTCGACGCACATGCCGGCCTCGCGGCTGGCTCGCCAGGCGTTGGTGCTGGGCAGGCCCTGGGCGAAGGCGGGGGCCCAGGTCGGGACGGTGAGGCCGACGATGTCGCCCTTGCGCACCCGCAGGTTGGCGCCGAACTTGACCGTCTGGCCGAGGTAGGGGCTGAGCACCTGGATCGAGCCCTGGGCGCGCAGGTTGTAGCGGGGCGGGTTGGTCTCCGGGACGCGGCGCAGGATCGCCAGCCGCGCCTCCGGCGGGGTGCCGAAGAAGTTGTTGAAGAAGGACCGCTGGCTGCCGGTCGGCTCGGCGAGGGTAAGGGTCCAGGACTTCACCTTGCCGTCCTTGCGGACGCGGAAGGGAAGCGACCCCTGGGCGGTGCTGACCTGGAAGCCGGTGACGCTGCCGATCGCCTGGCAGGGGGAGTCCGGGCAGGACGGGTCCGGCAGCGTGCCGGTGTCGCCGAGGACCACGGTCGTCTTCGAGGTGGTCGCCGCCCCGGCGCTGCCGCCGAGGGTGACGAGGAGACCCAGCAGGGCCGCAAGCGAGAGGGCAACCCCCGCCCGGCCAAGAGCCCCGGCCGACCTGGCGTTGACAGCTGCGTGCGAAGACCTCGACATTCCCTTGCTCCTCTCGTCGGAAACCTGCCCGTTCCGGGGCAGATTAGCCGCAGGAGCGGGAAATCCTGCTAAGCGGGCGTTGTCCTTGCCTAGCGTGCGGCGTGGCGAAGGGCGACTGCATAGCGCACGCGATCGACGCCTTCGAAGCCGAGGGCGCGGCGGGCGCCGTTGGTCAGGTCGAAGGCGTTGCCCTCCGTGTATGGGCCGCGGTCGATCACCCTCGTGACCAGGTAACGGCCGTGGTAGGCGAACTTGAGCGTGGTGCCGCAGGGAAGCGTCTTGTGGGCGACGCCGACCGTGCCCGGCCAGAGGGTCTGGCCGCAGGCGGTGTGATTGCCATAGAGGCCGGGCCCGTACCAGGTGGCCCCGGCGGAGCGCATCGGGCTGCTGAAGACGATGCCCTGGCCACCGGGCACCGTGCCTTCGGAGGCAGCGACACCCATCCCTCCGGTCCCCGCCTGGGCGGGCACCGCACCGAGAAGCATTGCCGCGATCGCGGTGCCGAGCGCCGCCCGGCGCAGCCGCCGGCCCGGGCCCCCGCTGCGCGCGTGGCCGATGCGTGAATGGTCTTTCCGCCCGTGGCGGTTTCTCGCTGCCTTCATTGCTCTTTGCGACGCTTACGGGGTTAGCTGACGGGCTCGCGCTGAAAGAGCTGCGCTACGCGGCAGATGCCGGCGATTCGCCCCAACAAGTGGGTCCCCCGCTCCCCGCGGTATGTAGGCGGAGATTCAGCGGAAGTTGGCGGCAGGTTAGCAAACGCTAAGACATGAAACGGTGTCGAGATTGGGAAAGGCCCCCTTGCGGGGGCCTTTCCGTCAGCGGGCCTGTAAGCCGGATCCTGTCGTGAGCGACCATCTGTCTCCCGGAGCCTGAGCCCCGGGGAGCCGCCGAAGCGGCCCTGCGGCCTACCTGGACCTCGCCGGGCAGGGTCGACGGTCCTGCTTGGCCTTGCACCGGGCGGGGTTTGCCTGGCCGCCGCGTCACCGCGACGCCGGTGCGCTCTTACCGCACCATTTCACCTTTGCCTGTACGCGACTCACGTGTGGCCGCGCCATCGGCCGTGTATTTCTGTGGCACTTTCCCGCGGGTTTCCCCGGGTGGGCGTTACCCACCGCCTCGCCCTGTGGTGTCCGGACTTTCCTCGAGGGGTTTTCTCTCCCCCCGCAGTCGCTCGGCCCGCCCATCGATGGTAGCGCGCGGCCCCTGGCGCTCTCGGCGATCGAAGGGGTTGTGGGTGCCCCGGCCCGGAAATCCTTCGGCGAATATCCTCGGCGGATGCCGACGGCGGTCGTCACGGGAGCGGGAGGCGGCCTCGGCCGGGCGATCGCCCTCGAGCTCGCGGGTCAGGGATACCTGGTCCACGTCACCGACGTCGACGCCGAAGCGGCGGCCCGGGTCGCTGCCGAGATCGGCGGCGGGACCCGCTCCTCGGCCCTCGACGTGCGCGACGAGGCGGCCTGCCGGACGATCGCCACCGAGGTCGCGAAAAGCCACGGCTCGCTCGACCTCTGGATCAACAACGCCGGCGTCCTCGTGACCGGGGACGCCTGGGCCCAGGACGAAGCGACGCGCAGGACGATGTTCGAGGTCAACACGCTGGGGACGATGAACGGCACGATCGCCGCCCTGGAGCCGATGCGGGCCGCTGGCCGCGGCCACGTGATCAACCTGATCTCGCTGGCCGGCATCGTCGCCGCGCCGGGGGAGGTCAACTACTCGGCCAGCAAGCACGCGGCGATGGCCTTCACCCTGGGCACCCTCTTCGACCTGCGCCGCGCCGGCATCAAAGGCATCGAGCTCTCCGCCGTCTGTCCCGACGGCGCCTGGACGCCGATGCTGGAAGACAAGCTCGACGACCCCGACGCGGCCGGCTCGTTCTCGGGCACGCTGCTGAGGCCCGAGCAGGTCGCGGCCGCGGTCGGCAAGCTGACCGAGCGGCCGAGGCCGATCCTGATCCTGCCCCGCTGGCGCGGCGTGCAGCTGCGCCTCCTCGACCTCTTCCCCCGCCTCACCCTGCGCCTGCTGCCGCTGGCGATGAGCGACGCTCGGCGCAAACAGCGGCGCTACAAGCGCCGGATCGAAGCGGGCCGCTGGCCCTGACGACCCAGACGCCGCCATGCGGCGTCCTCTGTCGCTCACGTGCGAAGCACGCTTCGCTCCCTGCGTCCTTGCCTGACGACGACTGGGTCGTCAGATCTTTCTGAAAACCCCGACTACTTTTCCGAGGACCGTGGCCTCGGTGGTCCGGATCGGCTCCATCGTCTCGTTCTCGGGCTGGAGGCGGATGTGGTCGGCCTCGCGGAAGAAGCGCTTGACCGTGGCCTCTTCGCCGATCAGGGCGACGACGATCTCGCCGTTGACCGCATCGGCAGCCGGGCGCACGACGACGTAGTCGCCCTCGAAGATGCCGGCTTCCACCATGCTTTCGCCGCGCACGTTGAGGATGTAGTCGCCGTCCTCGCCGCCGATCACGTCGGGGACCTCGATGTACTCCTCGACGTTCTCCTCGGCGAGCACCGGCGAGCCCGCGGCGACCTGGCCGACAATTGGCAGGCCCCCGGCTCCGCCAACTGCCTGCTTGGCGCGATCGACCAGCAGCTCGATCGCGCGCGGCTTGCTCGGGTCGCGTCGCAACAACCCAACCTTCTCGAGGTTTGCCAGGTGGGCGTGCACGGTCGACGAGGACGTCAGCCCGATCGCCGTGCCAATGTCGCGCA
>DASUIY010000184.1:0-2762 GCA_036279555.1 Solirubrobacterales bacterium
AAACGGTCACTATTTGACCGTTTGAGTCCCGTCGGCGGATGGGTGACGGTGAACTGGGCGCCGGTGGCGTCGAAGGAGACGTCGTGGGCGGTGAAGTCGGCGTCCGCGCCCGTGGCGGAGAAGGTGACGCACTCGAGATCCTCGGCGAGGCGGCGGCCGTAGGGGTCGTCGGCGTTGACGACCGACGTCCCGGGACCCATCTCGAACAGCAGCCGCTTCGATTCGAAGTACTCCTCCATCGTGCGGTGGAAATCGAGGTGGTCCTGGGTGAGGTTGGTGAAGAGGGCCACCTCGAAGTGGATCGCGTCGGCGCGGTGCAGGGCGAGCGCGTGCGAGGAGACCTCCATCGCGCAGGCGCGGTCCCCCGCCTCGAGCATCCGCCGGAAGGTCGCCTGCAGGTCGATTGCCTCGGGCGTCGTCCGCTCGACCCCCTCCTCCGCGCCGCCGACCACCTGGCGCACCGTCCCCAGCAGCCCGCACTGAACCCCGGCGGCCTCCAGCACCTCGCGGATCAGGAACGCGGTGGTCGTCTTCCCATTCGTCCCCGTAACCCCCACGACCCGCAGCTCCCCCGTCGGGTCGCCGAAGAACCGAGCCGCCAGCGGCGCCATGGCCCCCCGCGCATCGGGAACCACCACCTGCGTCACGTCCACCTCGAGCTCTTTCTCGACAACGAGACCGGCCGCCCCCGCCTGAACGGCCGCCTCAGCGAACTCATGCCCATCGACCTTCTCCCCCGGCACGCAGAAGAACAGCGTCCCGGGCCCGACTTTTCGGCTGTCGTAAGCAAGGGACCCCACCTCGACGGCGGCGTCCCCAACGATCCGGCCCCGAAAAGCTTCCGCACCAACATCTCCGGGTGTCCCACCGGTCTCGCCACCGACGATCAGATCAAGCAGCTTCACGCGCCCGATTCTAAGAAGGCCGCGATCTTCCCGAACGCCGGCGCCGCAACAGACCCGCCGTAGATGTCCCCCTGCGGCTGGTCCACGACGACGCCGACCAGCAACCGCGGGTCCCGCGCCGGGGCGAAGCCGATGAACGATGCGACGTACTTGGTCTCGGAGTAGGTCCCGTTTTCGGCCACCTCGGCCGTTCCGGTCTTGCCCGCCAGCGTGTAGCCGGGCACGCTGACCGCCGAAGCGGTGCCGCCCGCTTCCAGCACCCCCTCGAGCATCTCGCGCACCTGCGCCGCGACGTCGGCGCCGAACACCCGGTGCCCGCGCGGCTCCTCCACTGCCTCCCCGCCGACCTCCTCGATCAGCTGGGGCCGTCGCAGGACGCCGCCGTTGGCGATCGCCTGGTAGCCGGCCATCATCTGCATCGGCGTCACCGAGAGCCCCTGTCCGAGCGGCAGGTTGCCCATCGTCGAGCCCGAGTAGTCCTCGAGCGCCGGCACGATCCCCTGCTCCTCGGCGGGGAAGCCGACTTCGGTCGGGCGCCCGAACCCGAAGCGCTCGATCCAGCGGCTGAACCGCGTGCTGCCCAGCTGCAACCCGATCGTCACCGCGCCGACGTTGGAGGAGTGGGCGAGGATCTGGGCCACGGAGAGGGTTTCGGTGCCCCGCGCGTGGGACTCCTCGATGACGCGGTCGGCGACCTGGATCGTCGGCGGCAAGGTGAAGGCCGAGGCCGGCGTGACGAGCCGGTTCTCGAGCGCCGCCGCGACCGTGAACGCCTTGAAGGTGGAGCCCGGCTCGTAGGTGAAGCCGGTCGCGCGGTTGAGGAGGTCCTCGGGGTCGACGTCGGAGAGGTCGGTCGGGTCGACCGGCGGCCAGTTGGCCATCGCCAGGACCTCGGAGCTGCGCGGGTCCATCACGATCGCCGTCGCGCCCTTCGGCGAATACGCTTCGCCGACTTCGGCCAGGGCCCGCTCGGCGCTCCCCTGGATCGCCGGGTCGAGCGTCAGCTGGATGTCCTCGCCGTCCTCGGCCTCGTCGACCGTTTCCAGCCGGATCGTGTCGCCCTTGGCGTCGGTGACGATCTGCCTTTCGCCGTCGTCGCCGCGCAGCACTTCGTCCTCGCTGTCCTCCAGCCCGGTCAGGCCCTCGTCTTCGGACCCGACGGCCCCGATCACCTGGGCGGCCATCTCCCCCTGCGGGTAGGTTCGCCTGCTGTCCGGGTCCTCGCCGATCCCCGCCAGGCCAAGGCGCTCGATCCGCTGCGCCGTCGGCAGGTCGACTTTGTGGGCCAGGGCCGCGTAGCCCGATTCGGCGGTCAGCTCGCCGAGCACCTCGCTCTCGGGAAGGTCGAGGATCGGCGCCAGTTTCTCCGCCGCGAGCGCCGGTTTCCGCACTTCGGAGGGGATGGCGAAGATCGTGGCGGCGTCTTCGGAGGTGGCAAGCTCGTTGCCGTGGCGGTCGAGCACGCTCCCGCGCAGGCTCGGCAGCAGGACCGACTGGGTCTGCTGGCTGACCGCCTGGGAGGCGAGCTGGGCGCCCTGCACCCCCTGCAGCCAGAAGGCACGTGCGATCACGACCAGGAAACAGAGGAGGAAGGCGGCGAAGAGGAGGCCGATCCTTCGCTCGATCACCCGCACGGCCGGGCTCCCCTAATAGCCCGAACCGGCTGCGGCGAGGCGCTGGGCGGCGACGGCGACGTCATGCGGGCCGGCCTCGACGAAGCCGATCCCGTCCGCGGCGGCGACGGTCAGCCCCAGCGCCGCGGCGTCGTGGCGCACCCGCGCCGCGCCGGACCGCTGCGCGTCGCGGCTGCGCAGGATCGAGTTCTCCTGGTCGAGCGCCTGGATGTTCTGGTCGATG
>DASUIY010000185.1:0-8414 GCA_036279555.1 Solirubrobacterales bacterium
CATTGAGGGGCCGGGAGCCCCTCTTCGATGAGAAGGGGCAGGAGGCGAGCCTCGAGTCGGCTGCGCACGACCGGCCGCTCCTCTCGCGTTTCTCGCCACGGAGCCAGGATCGTTCGCAGCCGCGGTGCGCCGCGCCGTCGCCCGAGGGTGAGGATTCGATCGATCTCTTCGACATCGAGCAGCCTGAGGATCGCGGCTTGCTCGACCAGGCGTCGCATCGAGCTCCACCCTGTGCTCCCGGCCATGTCGACCAGCGTGCGGGACACGGCCGTGCATGGAATCCCGTCCCGATCTTCGACCTCGTCTGCATCTGGCATACGCACGCGATGCCAGCGGATCCCGTCGATCTTGCGCCCTGACCAGTCCGGCGGGATGACGTGCATCACGGGCAATCGCTTCTCCCACAGGCCAAGCAGCTCGGCGGCGCTCCCGTGGGAGAGGACTGTCCTCGCCTCACAGGCAAGTACGGCAGCGAGCATCTGCCCCCGTCTCGTGATCGCGCGATGCCCCACGGCAAACGTGCCGTGGAAAAGCTGGTGCAGGTGACCCAGTCGCAGCCGCACGGCGATCTCCCTGTCCGTCAGGCCGAGCTGATGAGCCTGGTGGCGTGAAATAGCTCCATGCTGGCGTTCAGCCAGTTCCGCAATCGCATGATCTTTTGTTCCGGTGCGCCTTATGGACCTCACAGGTCCATAAGGCGCACCGGAGGGAGTTTCTCCCCCCGGCGGGAGAGAAATCTGCGGGGCTTGGGCTAGATCGTGCCGGGGGTGGCCGTCGGTGGGGCGTTGCGGCCGCCGCGCGGCTTCACTGCGGACTCGAACTCCTCGGCGGTGAAGCCGCCGACCGCCTCGCCGTCGAGGGCGTAGCGGTAGAGGGCTACGCCGAAGATGTTGCTCAGGGCGCTGGAGATCAGCATCGAGATCGCCAGGCCGATGATGCCGAGCACGAGCAGCAGCGCGCCGGCGAAGCTGGCCGAGGCCCAGACCAGGAAGCCGGCGAAGATCAGCAGCGCCGAAGGGAGGACGCCGAAGAGGAAGACGGCGCCGCCGATCGCGATGTTGCCGGTCACCTGCTGGCCCCAGCGCGATTTGAAGAGGCCGGCGGAGCGTTTGAGGGTGGCAAAGGGCCCACTCCCCTCGAGCGCGATCACCGGCACGGCGAGGAAGGTGATCAGCGACCAGCCGACGGCGAGCAGGCGACCGACGATCTGACCCACGGCTCCCTGGTTCTCCAGGGCGCTGAGCGCGAGGCCGATCGTGGTCGAGACGGCCGCCCAGCCCGCGATCTGGGGGAGGCGGCTGCGCGCCACCTCGAGCCCGTCGCCGACGGACGCCTGCCGGCCGCGGAAGATCATGTCGGCGGCAGCGGCGAGGCCGACGCTGAAGTAGGTGCCGATCACGGCAAGCAGGTAGAAGCCGATCACCGCCATGGCGCCGCCGAAGACCGCCTGGTCGTCGTCGATCAGGTAGAGGCCGGGGCCGACGACGACGAGCGCACAGACGATCGTCGCCACGCCGCCGTAGAGCGGAAAGCGCAGCAGGGTGGGGTTCTCGCGCAGGAGGCTCCAGCTTTTCTTCGTCAACTCCCAACCGCGTTTGATCCTGCTCATCGTCGCTCTCCTTCCAGGGACCGCTCGACTATCGGCGTCTGCATCACGCCTCTTCCCTCGAAGTACTCCCACTCCTTCTCGCCCAGCTCGGTCGCCGGCGGGTCGGCGTAGATCCACTCGCGCATGATCCGGTGCCAGTTGCGCTTCGCGCGCAGCTGCCCGAGCACGGCGACGACGCCGATTTCCATCCGCCGCCCCATCAGCTCGTCGGCGGGAAGCGACTCCCGCCGCATCAGGTCGTAGTACTCGGAGCGGGGGTCGTTGGTCGACTCGATGATCTTCATCACCCGCCGCCCGGTGATCTCTATCTCGCGGTCCTCGAGGAACCAGCCGCTGACCGCCATCGTGTGCTCCATCAGCCGTTCGGCGTCGAGCTTCGAGGGGTTCTTGACGAAGCCGAGCTCGTGGAGCGCCTGCCTCAGCCGCTCGGGGTCGTTGTGGAAGGCGGCGTCGATCGCGCGCTGCTCGAGCACGATCTGCTCGTGGTCGAGCTTCTTGGTCATGCCGAAGTCGAGGAAGGCGACGCGGCCGTCTCCCATCAGGATGTAGTTGCCCGGGTGGGGGTCGGCGTTGAAGTGCTGCAGGTGGTAGATCGAGCCGAAGCTGCCGCGGAAGACGATCTCGCCGAAGCGGCTGCGCTCCTCGTCCGGCAGCTCCTTTACCTGCTCGAACCCGACCCCCTCGACCAGCTCGGTGACCAGCACGCGGCGCCGGGAGAGGCGGGTGATCACTTCCGGCACGTAGATGAAGGGGTGCTCGCGGTAGGCGCGGGCGAAGCTGCGCTGGTTCTGCGCCTCGTACTCGTAGTCGAGCTCCTCCATCACCCGCTCGCGCAGCTCCTTGGCGATCTCCTTGGCGTCGAGCCCGGGGGCGAGGGCGCGGGCGAGGCGGACGATCGTGCCGGCGTTGCGCAGGTCGGCATCGAGCGCCTCGGCGATCCCCGGGTACTGGATCTTCACCGCCACCGCGCGCCCGTCCAGCAGCTCGGCCCGGTGCACCTGTCCGATCGAGGCGGCGGCGAACGCCTCCGGCTCGAACTCGGCGAACATCTCGGAGAGCGGCTCGCCCTCGTACTCCTCGTCCAGCACCTTCTCGACCTTCTCCCAGGGCATCGCCGGCGCGTCGGTCCGCAGCTTCGCCAGCTGCTCCTGGTAGAGCTCGCGGTACTCGTCGGGGATGAACTCGGTGTCGATGAAGGAGGCGAACTGCCCAAGCTTCATCGCCGCGCCCTTCATCTGGCCCAGGGCGCCGACCATCTTCATCGCAGTCTCGATGTGGCGCTGCTCCAGCCGCTCCTTACTGTCCTCCTCCGAGCGGCCGACGTTGGTCGCCTTGGTCCCCGCGTAGCGGGCGCCCTGCATGCCGACTACCGAGCCCAGCTTGGCGGAGCGCCGCAGTCGCCCTTTGGGGATCTTGGAGTCTTCGGCCACGGGCAAAACGATGTCACAGGTTGCGCTCGCGCCCGTTTCTCTATCCTCTCCGGTCCGCATGGCCCGTGGACGCGAAAAGCTGAAGGCAGCGCCCCGAACCGAGTTCGGCTCCAGGATCTCCCGCCGCCTGCGGCGTGAGGGCCTCGTGCCGGGCGTCGTCTACAGCGGCGGCGCGGACGCCCGCGCCTTCCAGGCGCCCGAACGCGACATCCGCAGCGTGCTCGCCGAAGGCGCTGCCCTCTTCGACCTCGAGATCGAGGGCGCGAAAGCGGTGCCGGTCGTGGTCAAGGAGCAGCAGCACCACCCGGTGCGCGGCAACCTCCAGCACATCGACCTGCAGGAGGTGCGGCTCGACGAGGCGATCCAGGCCGAGGTCGCGGTCGAGCTCGAGGGCGCCGAGGTCGCCCCCGGCGTCAAAGGCGGCGGCGTGCTCGAGCACGTCACCCGCGAGGTGACGGTCGAAGCGCTGCCCACCGAGATTCCCGACCAGATCGTCGCCGACGTCTCGGCGATGGAGGTCAACGACACCCTTCAGCTCTCGGCGCTGGTCGTGCCCGAGGGCGTCACCCTCGTCGCCGACGACCCCGACGAGGTGACGATCGCCACCCTCTCGCCGCCCCGCGTCGAAGAAGTGGCCGAGCCCTCCGTCGAGGAGGAGGCCGAGCTCGTCGGCGAGGATGGCGAGGCCGCCGCCGCCGAGGAGGGCGGCGAGGGCGAGGGCGACTCGGGCGACTCCGGCGGGGAGTAGCCGCTGTCCCTCTTCCGCCGCCGGGCCGAACGCGGCGAGGTCGAGCAGCAGGGCGACCGCATCCTGATCGTCGGGCTCGGCAACCCCGGCCGGCAGTACGAGGCGACGCGTCACAACGTCGGCTTCGAGGTCGGCGCCGAGCTCTCGCGGCGCTGGGACCTGTCGCGGGCGAGGAAGAAGTTCGGCGGCCTGATCGCCGAAGGCCGCGCCGGCCCCGGCGGCCCGCGGGTGGCGATCCTGCTGCCGCAGACGTTCATGAACGCCGCCGGCGACTCGGCCGGGCCGGCGCGCGGCGCGCTGAAGGCGCCGCTGGACCGGGTCGTGGCCGTCCACGACGAGATCGACCTCCCCTTCGGCGAGGTCCAGGTGCGCCAGGGCGGGGGCCTGGCCGGCCACAACGGCCTCAAGAGCCTCAAGCGGGGCTTCGGCGACGCCGAGTTCTGGCGCGTGCGGGTCGGCGTGGGGCGGCCCGACTCGACCGACCCCGAGGTGGTCTCCGCCTACGTCCTCGGGCGCTTCCGCGAGCCGCGCGAGGAGGTCGCGGCGCTGGTCGAGAGCGCCGCGACCGAGACCGAGCGGCTGGTCGAGAAGCTGGACGAAATAGATTCCCCGCCGTGAGCGCCCCGGCCGAGGTGACGAGCTACGAGGTGACCGAGCAGGGCGTGGCGGTGCTGCGCCTGGTGCGGCCCGCTTCGCGCAACGCGATCGACACCCAGATGCTGGTCGAGATGCTCGAGCACCTGGCGGTGGCGCGGGCCGACGAGGCGGTGCGCGTGCTGGTGGTCAGCTCGGCCGACCACATGGGGCTCTCCGCCGGCGCCGACGTCAAGGAGGAGCTCGACGAGGAGGGCAAGGTCCGGCGCATGCAGCTCTTCGCCGACCTCTACGACGGCGTCGTCGCCTTCCCCAAGCCGACGATCGCGGTTTGCCACGGCGACGTCGTCGGGGGCGGGGCCGAGATCGCCGTCGCCTGCGACATGCGCGTCGGCGGCTCCAACCTGCGCATGCGCTTCCCCGGCGCCGCGCTCGGGGTCCCCGTCGGGCCGGCGCGCCTGGTCACCCTCTGCGGCCTGGCCGCCGCCAAGTACCTGCTGCTCACCTCGCGAACGGTCGGCGCCGACGAAGCGCTGCGCCTCGGCCTGGTCAACCGCGTCGCCCCGGCCGCGAGCACCGAGGAGGCGGCACTCGCCCTCGCCGCCGAGGTCGCCGCCCACTCGCCCGAGGCGGTCGCCGCGCTGAAGCGAATGCTGCACGAGTGGGACGACGTCGTCGGCCGCTCGGCCAACGAGGGCGTCGGCCAGGTCGAGTGGCAGCGTTCGGGGCCGGGCCTGCCGTTCAGCGCTTAGCTCTTTTGGCGAGGCGAGCTCGTACACGCCGATCGCCTGGATAGGGTCGCGCCGTACTAGTCCGCTCGCCCTGGAGGGTCGCTTGAAAGTCATCGTCTCGCTTCTGATTGCCGCCTGCTGCCTGCTCGTCCTGCCCAGCGCTGCAGTGGCGGTTCAGTACACCGTTGACAGCACGCTCGACGAACCGGACGCCAATCCCGGCACCGGCGGCTGCCTCACGGCCGGCAGCAAATGCACTCTGCGAGCGGCGATCCAGGAGTCGAACGCCTCGGCTCTGGTGGTCGACGAAATCCAATTCGACGGGACCTTCAACGGCCAGCTCGTCGACACGATCACGCTCGGCAGCCTGCTCCCGCCGATCTCGAACCCGGTCGGCATCAACGCGGGCCTGTGCTCAACCCAGGCGGGCCAGAGCGGTCCCTGCGCCGGCGTCGAAGCCTCGGCCCTGAGCTACGGCCTCAGCGTCGAAAACACCGACACGGTGGAGATCAGCGGCCTGGCGATCACCGGCGCGACCACCGGGATCAGGGTCGTCAACAGCTCGAAAAGCTTTGTCGCCCGCAACAACTGGCTCGGCGAGAAGCTCGACGGCGCCAATGGCTCCGGCGCCAACACCGGCATCTGGCTCGATCCGGAATCGGACAACGCGACGATCGGCGGCACGGCGGCGGGGCAGGGCAACGTCTTCGTCAACAACGAATTCGAGGGCCTCGACATCGAAGGGGCGAGCAACGCGGACGTGCTCGGCAACTACTTTGGCGTCAAAGCCGATGGTGCCACCAAAGCAGCCAATGGCAAGAACATCGAGATCACCGACACCGCGGCGATCGCGGCGACGGGCAACGAGGTCGGCGACACGACCACCGGTCCGGCAGCGCCATGCGATGGGCCCTGCAACGTGATCTCCGGGGCGTCTTTCGCCGGAGTCGACCTCTTCGGCAACGGCGGCAACGAGAAACCCGCCACCGGGCCGACCGAGATTCACGGCAACTACCTGGGTCTCGGCGCCTCCGGGACGACGGTCGTCGCCAACGGCGAATACGGCGTCTTTACCGGGAAAGCCGCTGAAGTGACGGTGGGCGGCCCGGCGAACGGCGACGCCAACTTCTTCGCCGGGCTTGGGACCGGGATCTTCTACTCGAGCGGCGAAGGCTTCGAGGTCGAAAACAACGTCTTCGGCAGCAGCCCGACCGGCGGCGACCTGACGCCGCCCAACCAGGCGATCTTCATCTCCACCCTGGAAAACAGCAACCCGGTGGTGGTCTACGGCAACATCATCAAGATGGAAGGCGGGACCGGGATCGAGGTGCGCTTCGGCGGCACCGAAATCAGGAGCAGCTTCATCGAAGGGGCGGAACTCGGCATTTGGACCAAGGCCGCGCCGGGTGCGGCGGGCGCCAACCTGATCGAAGAAAACTTGATCGGCGAATCGACGCTCAACGGGCTTCGAATCGAAGACAGCGCCAACCTGGTCTTCGGCAACTCGATCTACAAATCCGGGGCGGCGGGGATCCGCATCCAGAACCCGACCGGATTCGAACTCGTCAACGCCACCGAAAACCAGATCGGCGGCAACTCGGCCAATCGCGAAAACAACATCAACGAAAGCGGCGGGGACGCGGTCGAGATCAACAACTCAGGTGGGGAAGGCGCCAGCCAGAACGAAGTCGCCCGCAACCGGGGCGCCAAAAACGGCGGCCTCTTCGTCGACCTGATCGGCACTCTGACCAACGGCGGCATCCTGCCGCCGGCCTTTTCCAGCTCGATGCAGTCGAGCGCCGGCGGCAGCGCCGAACCGGGCGCCACGGTCCGTGTCTTCCGCAAGAAAGCCGCCGAAGCGGGCGAGCTCGAATCCTTCCTCGGCGAAGCGGTCGCCGACGGCGGCGGCAACTGGAAACTCGCTTACGCGTCGATCCCGACCGGCACGGTCGTCGCGGCGACGCAGACGAGTGAAGCGGGTGGAACCTCGGAGCTGGCCATCGCCACTGCAACCGCGGACCCCAGCAGTGGCACGGGAGGCGGCAGCGGCGGCGGAGCTACAACCGAGCCGCCGCCAGTGCCTCAGACCAAGATCACCAAGGGCCCCAAAGGGACGATTGAGGCGACCACGGCCAAGTTCAAGTTCTCCTCCAGCGAGAAGGGCTCGACCTTCGAATGCAAGCTCGACAAGAAGAAGTTCAAGCCCTGCAAATCGCCGAAGACCTACAAAAAACTGAAGCCCGGCAAGCACGTCTTCAAGGTGCGGGCGGTGAAGGGCGGCGTGGCTGACCCGACGCCGGCCAAGCGGAAGTTCAAAATCGCCGAGTAGGAGCCGCAGGGGCGCGGCGAGCGGTCAACTGCTCGCCGCCGCCTCGCCCACCCCGGCGGCGACCGCCATGATCGAGACCTGGGGGTTGACGCCGGGGCAGCTGGGGAGGACCGAGCCGTCGGCGACCCAGACGCCGTCGACGCCGCGCAGGCGGCCTTCGGGGTCGACCGGGTGGCGCGAGGGGTCTGAGCCGGCGGCGGCCGTGCCCGTCGGGTGGAAGGCGGCGAGGCGAAGGCGGCGCACGTCGAGCCGC
Source organism: Solirubrobacterales bacterium (assembly GCA_036279555.1). GTDB lineage: Bacteria > Actinomycetota > Thermoleophilia > Solirubrobacterales > 70-9 > VRUE01. The sequence goes on from DASUIY010000185.1 coordinate 7,695, forward strand.
TCCACCGCTGCCTCGATCTCCGACTCGTCCCGCACCGCGGGGGCGCCCCCGCCCAGTTCGACCTCCTTTGCCCCGGCGGCGAGCATCACGCGCGCCATCGCGCCGACGGCTGTGGCCAGGCGGCGTTCGTCGGCCTGCGCGAGGCGATAGGAGACAACCGGCGCCCGGGCGCCGAAGACACGGCCCGAGGGCGCGTCGGCGATCATCGCGCCGAGCGTTGCCGTATTGGCGGCGCGGTCGAGACGCCCCAGCAGGTGCGTGCCGTAGCCGGGGGCCGAGATGGCGCCCATCCCCGGCGGGTTCGAGGTGGCCTCGAGCAGGATGCCCTCGCGCTCGTGCAGCTCCTCGATGCCGACGCTCTGCATCACTCCCCGCCAGGGGATCACCTCTTCCTCGAAGCTCGCGGTGATCCCGGTGGCGGGATGGATCGAGAGGTTTCTGCCCATCCTCGGGTGCCGCCCGAGACCGCTGCGCCGCAGCAGCGGCGGGGTCGGGATCGCGCCGGCGGTGACGACCACGAGTCGTGCGGAGATGCGTACCTCGTCTCCGCCGGCACCTCGCCCGGCCACGCCCACGGCCCGCCCGCCCTCGACCAGCACCTCTGTCACCTGCAGCCCCGAGACGATCCGCGCCCCCGCCTCGCAGGCCTGCGGCAGCGCGTTCAGGTGGACGCCCCCCTTTGCGTTGTTGGGACAGCCGATAGCGCACTGGCAGGAGCCC
>DASUIY010000186.1:0-2038 GCA_036279555.1 Solirubrobacterales bacterium
CGTCGCGCTCGAAGGTCTCGGAGGGGATCGAGGCGATGTCGTAGCCGGCCGAGAAGACCGGCGGCGCGCCGGTGATCAGCAGGCAGCGAGTCTCGATCCCGCGATCGAGGCGCGGCAGCGTCTCGGCGAGCGCGTCGAGGATGTCGTGGTCGAGCGCGTTACGGCGCTCGGGGTTGGATATGCGGAGCCGGACGACCGCCTCGGCGGGCGAGTCGAGGATGAGCTTGCCGCCCGCGAGCCGCTCGACCATCGGGCGCCTACTCCAGGACGACGAGGACGTCGCCTTCGCTGACCGCTTGGCCCTCCTCGCAGCGGATCTCCTTGACGGTGCCGTCGTCTTCGGCCTCGACCGGGATCTCCATCTTCATCGACTCCAGGATGACGACGGTGTCGCCGTCCTCGACCTGGTCCCCGACCGCGACCTCGATTTTCCAGACGTTCCCTGTGATGTGCGCCTCGATGTCCATGGCGCGGCACCATATCCATTGCTCCGGTGCGCTTTATGGACCCATGGGGTCCAAAAGGCGCACCGGAAGGCAGAATGTCCCGTCGTGAGCCCTAGCCGACCCGACGCTCTTGCCGTGGTGGTGGCCGCCCGCAACGAGGGGGATCGGATCGCCGCGACCATCGCCGCCTTGCGCGGAGCCTTCCCGAGGGCCGCGATCTGGGTGGCTGACGACGCGTCCACCGACGGAACCTCCGAGGTGGCGATGACGGCCGGCGCCCAGGTGGTCAGCAGGGGCAGGCCGCACGGCAAGGGAGCCAACGTGACGGCTGCCGCCGAAGCCGCCCTCGACGGGGGTGCGCCGGAGGTGGTTCTGCTTTGCGACGGCGATCTCGGCAGCTCGGCAGCGGCGCTTGCGCCGCTGGTCGAGGCGGTCGAGTCGGGGGAGTGCGATCTTGCCGTTGCGGCTTTTGGCCGCCGGGTGGGCGGCGGCTTCGGGCTGGCGCTTGGGTTCGCCCACTGGTCGATCCGGCGCCTGTGCGGCTTCGAGGCCGAGGCGCCGATCTCCGGCCAGCGGGCGATGCGGGCCGAGGTGCTGCGCGCCGCCCTCCCCTTTGCCCAGGGCTACGGCATGGAGATAGGCATGACCGTCGACGCCGTCCGCGCGGGCTTCCGTGTCGGCGAGTACGAGCTGGACCTCTCCCACCGGGCCACGGGCCGCACCCTCGCCGGCTTCGCTCATCGTGGCCGGCAACTGGTCGACTTCGGCAGCGCGTACGTTGCGCGACGGCGACCGTAATTGCAAATGAAATACTGAGCAATTGTGAGCCATCTCGGCACGTGGCGGTCTCAGGCACGCCTGGCTTTCGCGACCGCGCTGCTCGGGCTGGCGTCGATGACGACGCCCCCTTCCGCTCGCGCCGAGCTGGTCGAGCGCGGCGACCTCTTCGTCAAGTTCGACGGAGGCATCGCGCCGAACGCGCTTCCGCGCGACCACTTGGCCCCGATCTCGATCGAGATCGACGGCACGATCAGGACGCTCTCGGGCGCAAGGCCGCCCGCGCTGAGGTGGATCTCGATCGGGATCAATCGCGGCGGCCGTATCGACACGCGGGGGTTGCCGGTCTGCCACGCGTCGCAGGTCGATCCCGGCACCAGCGCGGAAGCCCTCGCGGCCTGCCGTTCGGCGCTCGTCGGGGAAGGCCGGTACCTCGCCAACACCGCGTTCCCCGAACAGGCGGCGTTCCCCACCAGGGGGCGCATCGTCGCCTTCAACTCGGTTGACCACGGGCACCCGGCGATCCTCGCCCACGTCTACGGCCCCGACCCGGTCCCCACGACCCGGATCATCTTCTTTCGCATTCGCCGTCACGGCGGCACCTTCGGCACGAGCCTGACCGCGAACCTGCCCGCCTCCGTCAACCGCTACGGCTATCTCCGGAAGATCAGCCTCGACCTGTTTCGCGTGTTCCGCTACAGGGGCCGGGCGCGCAGCTACCTGAGCGCGGCCTGCGCGGCGCCGCCCGGCTTCCCCGGCGCCGTCTTCCCCTTCGCCCGCGCCTCGATGGCCTTCGAGGACGGCCGCAGACTCTC